>NZ_JAAHBQ010000012.1 GCF_020144665.1 Oscillatoria salina IIICB1
CGGCTAATATTCTCAAAAAAGTAGCGGCGACTTTGAAATTTTCTCTCAAAGGAGTCAGTAGGGGCGCTTTGACTACGCCAAATAGAGTCCATTTTTGGATGGCTTAAGAATCCCCTCCCTTTAGCAACGCGGAGGGAGGGGAGCAGTCAATGACTGGAATACAATTGGTAATGCTAGTATTCAAACCGCCGACTTTGGTAACTCTCCGACTGAAGGACAGTTTCAAGCTTTAATTACTACTGGTAATAATTCAGTCAGCGATTTTGAATTAGAAAGTTTTCTCGGATTAAATGGGGGAATATTAGATAATCTGGGTAACGGAAATGCGATTGAAGGGTCTGCCTTGCAATTTATTCCGATAACTGTCGAAGCTGGCGAGATTCTTAGTTTTGATTGGAATTTCCTGACTAATGAGTCTATTCCTGGCACTGTTTATAACGACTTGGGTTTGGTTTCTATTTCCTCAGATTTAGCCAAGTTAGCCGATACTAATAGTAACTTGTTCCGCTCTAGCAACTCTTTTGGTCTAGAAACAAATTATGGAACGTTCAGTTACGAGTTTACAACGGCTGGTACTTTTACGGTAGGAATTGCGGTAGTAGACACTGGCAACCAAGCTGTTGATTCAGCATTGCTGATTGATAATTTGAGATTAGAATCTGCTCAAGTATTTGGTTTTGAAACTGGTGATTTTACTGATTGGCAAGTTATCGGTGATGCTAGTATCCACACTGCTGAATTTGGTCTTAATCCAACTGAAGGGACGTTTCAGGCTTTGATTACTACTAACGATAATGCTGTTAGCGGTGAGGAAATTGCTAGTTTTCTAGGATTAAATTCTGCTCAGATTAGTAGTTTGGGTAATGGCAATGTTGCTGAGGCTTCAGCTTTACAATTAATGCCGATAACAGTCAAAGCTGGAGATGTTTTAAGTTTTGATTGGAATTTCTTAACTAATGAATCTACTCCTAGTAGTTCGTTTAATGATTTTGGCTTTGTCTCAATTTCTAATTCTTTGTTCGAGTTAGTGGATACAAATAGTTCTTTTGATTCTTTCAATAGTCAATTTCGTTCCCAGACTGGTTACGGTAGTTTTAGTTATGAATTTACTCAGGGAGGTACTTACACAATTGGTATTGGAGTAGCAGATGCAGAAGATCCTGCGGTTAATTCGGCATTACTAATTGATAACTTAAAAATTGTCTCGAATACTTCCAAAGTTAAACTTAGCAATCAATCTGAGACAGTATTGAGCAATGATGCTAATGAACTAATCTCGCCGCGCGCTAATTCTCACTCATCTGTAACAAAATTATCAACCAGTGAATCGTCACCACTAACTGATGTTACTTCAGTAACCACGAGTAATCAATCCGAGACAGGGCTGGGCAATGGTGTCAATGAACCAATCTCCGATTTCGTTAATTCTCAGTCATCTCTAACACAATCGTCAACTACCAACTCACCAGAATTAATTGATTTAACTTCATCGACAAATCAATCAGTACCAGTTACTATTCCAGTAGTTGAAAGCGATGCAGCTTTTGAGAATTTTGCAGGTTTGTACGCTGTGGAAAACTCGCGCGGAACGGTTATCGATCCTTTAACTGGTCAACGTTTCGATCCTGGAGAAGCAGGTTATATTGGTGCAGCGATTCGCCAAAGTCAGCTTCCCGGTAAAGGAGTCAGTTTCAATCGCGACGGTATTGATGCAGCAACCATTTTTCTCGAAAGTTCTCTATACGCACCATTTCTGATTGCTGATGGCACACCCGAAAAGCTTTTGGATGCTAATTCTGCTAACGATCCTGCGGTTTACTTTGCTTTCGCCAATGCTAACCCAGATCGACAAAATCACCTTCGTGCGCTAGGAAACAATACTTTTGGTTTTGAGGATATGTTTGGCGGTGGCGACTTTGACTTCAACGATCTGACGTTTAGTGCTGATTACGCGATCGCCTAAACTTGTTTCAAATACAATGATGTTTTCTGAACATTGTTACTTTGTAGAGGCGTTATACATAACGTCTCTACACAATATATTTAACATTCTCTTTTCAATTTCATCTTACAGAATGATAATTTAACTATCACAATTACTAACAAGAGAAAATGTCTGACGGAGTTATAAGCTAGGTTTTGGTTTAGAATCAGGTAATTCTGGAGAAGGTTTTCCTTTTTTCAATTGATAGCCTTGTCTTTCTAACTGTTTGACAAATTGAGTTGAGTCATATTTCGGTTTAGGAGATTCGGAAGATGGCTTGGCTTTGGCTTCTCTTCGTTGTTGTTTAAGTTTAGCTTGTTTACCCATAAAATTCTCCTCGCTTGAGAGTTAAATTAGTTTCTGAGATAAATTAGGGCGGAGTTACGCTTTTGCCTTGCTAAATCAAAATCTGGAAAAATTTTTAAAGCTTCGTCGAAAGAAGATACTGCTTCTTGGTAACGTCCCAATTGCATAAACATGATACCGTTATTATACCAAGTTCTCGACATTAGATCGGCGCGATCGGGATTAATTTTTATTACTTGGTGATAAGATTCGACGGCTTCGTTAAAGCGTCCGAGACTGCTGAGAATTACAGCCCGATTATACCAAGTTAAAGCCAAAGATTCATCATCGATATTTTCAAAAGAAAGGGCGCGATCGCAAGCGGCGATCGCTTCTGTGGGGTTATTAGATTCGCTACAAGATTGCGCCCAGTATTCAAAGTTATTCTCTGGTTGTGCGATTTCTTGTGCTAGCAGTCTAACTTGGAAATTACTCACCACCGAAGTTGCGATCGCCAAGAAACTAACTATTGTCGATATTCCCAAAATCCTAAAATTAGTTTTCATCTTACTTTACTAGCAAAAAACCTCAAAATAGTCCTAAATTACCAGTAATCTTGTTAGTTTAAGTAATTTCTTTTGGTAATGGTATGCCGACGCTAGTATGAAAATCTTTTTGTACTTTACGGGCAAGTCGGCGCGAAACTTGACGGACAATTTGTCTTAACAAACGATCCCCAGTGCTTTCTACAATTGTAGCTGGCATATTACGAATAAAGCCAGGAAATTGCACGGCAACTTCTAAATTTAGCTGCCAGATCCATTGAGTAAAAACCGCAGGTATTGCTGCATTTGAAGATTCTGGAAATGTAAATTTTGTTCCTTCAAAAGGAACTTCTTGTAAATAAAAGCTCCCTTGAAAATCTACCTCATAACCAGGAGGAGTATAATCCGCTAAAGGAATAGTGCTAATCCGATAAATTCCTCGATCGTCTGGCGGTACTAATTCTAAACCAATTCTAACTTCTTGTTCGTAGTTAAAAGCACCATAACGCCCGATTAATAAATCGTAGGCATTAGCACCCATTGGCGAGACTTGCATTGGTGTAGCGCAGCGAGGAAACCAACTGTTATGCTGAGTAAGATATTCAGCTACTCGTGCTTTTGGGGCGTATAGTTTGATAGAATCTTCATAATATAGGTGAAATCGAGTCCAGTCCAAGGCGATCGCCTCAGACACTTTACTTGATACGGTACTAGAAAATGCTTTGATTTTATTACCTAAAGCTACACGAACTTTAGGCTTATTTCCTTCTATTTGAATGTCATTTTGCTTGTCTAAGTTTTCTAAATCTTTCATTACTTCCCCAACAAATTTATAGCGCTGCTTGATATTCATTTTAATCATTTTGTCAAGCAAATTTGCTAATTCTTTACTTACTGGATTAGCTACTAAATAATGTCGCCATATTAACTCACTTTCGAGCGCGTCGTAAAGGTCAAACGGCTCAACATTAGTGAGTAAATGAATACAAGTAACACCCAAGCTAAAAATATCGCTAGCAAAGATAGCTTTGCCAAAACTTTGTTCCGGTGCGACATAACTTGCTGAGCCAATTTGCGTTCCTGTTTTGGCAAAATTTACCGGATTCAGATATTTAGCCGCACCAAAATCTACTAATACTAAATTGCCTTTTTCTTCTGCTAAACTAGAGTGAGAATAAACTTGACGACGGATAATGTTTTCTGGTTTAATATCGCGGTGAATTATTTTTTCGGAATGAATAAATTGCAAAACTGGTAATAAATCTCTAAGCAAATTTTTGATTTTACTTTCGTTAAAGGCTCCGGTTTCTGTTAATTCTTGAGCTAAATTTTGTCCTTCAATAAATTCTTGAATAATATAGAGGCGTTGCTCTTGCTCAAAATGAGCTAAAAGTTCGGGGATTTGCGGATGTTTTCCTAAAGCTTCTAAACGCTCTGCTTCTTGATGAAATAAAATTGCTGCTTTCTGAGGATTACTAGTACCTTGAGATTGAGGATAAAACTGTTTAATCGCGCAGTGAGGTTGAGAGGGTTTATACTCATCTCTAGCTAAAAAAGTTCTGCCAAAACCACCACCACCAAGAGGTTTTATAGCACGATAGCGTTCGGCTAGCAAGAGTTTAGTTCCGCAATTTTGGCAAAACTTATTTTGGTGCGGATTTTGTGGTTTTGGGCAATTAGGATTAAGACAGTAGCTCATTGTGATGCGATCGCTAGATAATAAGTGTAAGGCAATTTTCCAAGAGAATCGCGTTTTTTTTCAATTCAGGATAATTAAAAAGTTGTAAATCGCTATCTTGGAAAGAAATGAGCGTTTAACTAGCATTTTAAATTTTTAAACTGAAAATTGCTAGTAGTCCCAAGCTGACGATCGCTACCCCAGAAATGCGGTTAAGCAGGTGCATTCTTCGCAAAATTGCTTGTTGGCGAAACAGAGAGATGCCACTGCATAGTAACAGCCACCAGAAAGTTGAACCTGCAAAAACTCCGACAACTAATGCCATTGCTTCCGCGAGGCTGCGGCGATCGCTACCTAAGCCTACACTAGCAAACACTCCCGCAAAAGAGATAATTGTCGTCGGGTTGCTCAAAGTGAGGAGAAACGTTGAAAAATAAGCATTCAGCCAGCCTTGACTGTTTGAGGAAGTTGTTTGTTTTGCTGGTGGTTGGCGAAAAGTCTTCACTCCCAAGTAACACAGGAAAACACCACCGAGTAACCGCAACCAAAATTCTTGTTGAATCAAGAAATTAGAGATCAAACTTAAGCCAAATCCTGCGATACTACCATAAATAGCATCCGCAGTAGCCGCACCTAGCCCGGAAACAAAACCAACTAGATATCCCTGAGTTAGGGTGCGATTAATGCACAATAAGCCAATAACTCCCACTGGCGCAGCGATCGCGAAACCAATCGCTACCCCTTGCCCAAAAAAACTAATTTCCATAGTTTTAAACTCTACTATTAAGGTTTACCTTAAATTAATTTAGATAATTTATTGCTCATTTTGAACAGTAATTTCTAAGTATTTTTGTCAAAATACATAAAAAATCAAGGTAAAAAGTGATTATGGCTTTAAATAATGACAAATTAAAATTATTAGACGAAACAAGCTGGCAACTGTTAGAGGCTTTACAAACTAACGCACGGCTTTCTTTTTCTGAATTAGGGCGGATGGTAAAACTATCCTCACCAGCCGCCGCCGAAAGAATCAGGCGTTTAGAAGAAGCGGGAGTGATTCTGGGATATCAAGCGCAATTGAATGCAAAAGAAATTGGTTTACCTCTAAGTGCCATAATTCAACTAACTACTTCTCCAGAAAAGTATCCGCAAATTATTGCCTTACTTCATGAGTTGCCAGAAGTGTTAGAATGTCATCATGTAACGGGAAATTACTCTTTGTTCCTCAAAGTAATTTCTTCTTCGATTTCTCATCTAGAGGAGTTGATTGGTAAACTCAGTTTGCACGGAAAAACGAGTACCTCGATTATACTTTCTTCGCCAATCAACGCCAGAGCAATAAATTCCCAGTCCTTTCCTCGAATTTAAACTACTAACAAATGTGTTTTTGGGAGATTTTTCGCTCTTTTCCTCAACGATCGCCCAAAAAAAATTACCTCCCTAGTGGGAGGTATTTTTTTAATTGAATGAAGAGAAAATTAATTTAAGAAGCCGGAACCACTTGGACGATCAGCGATCGCCGATCGAAGGTTTGTACTTTTGCGGCTTCACCGAGATCCGAAATTACTCTTTCTAGTAATTCAATTGCGCGATCGCGGTGTTGACGTTCCCGACCTCGTAAGCGAACTTGAAACTTAACTAAATTGCCTTTGTCCAACCATTGTACTGCTCTGTCGATGCGGATGCCATAATCAGAGTCACCCACGTTAGGACGAAGTTTAACTTCTTTGAGAGTTGGTTTCGCACTCTGATTTTGACGCTGACGCTTTTGTTGTTGGTACTTATGTTTACCGTAGTCGAGAATTTTTGCTACGGGAGCGTCATTTTTTCTCTGCGAAACGACCACTAAATCTAGTCCGGCTTGTTTCGCTTCTCGTAAAGCTTCTGAAGTGTCAGTTAAACCACGATTGTTGTTTTCTTTGTCGATCAACAAAACTTGGTCAGCTTTGATATGACGGTTAATCTGTTGCTTAGACTTAAATGCGATAACAATTTCTCCTGTAATTCAACATTGGTGTTGTTACTACCATACTAGCTTAACTATCAATAATCTCTCATTGATAAATGAGAGATTTTAAGAATCTGCAAAATCAAAGTATAAGTTTACACGCTAGCGACTGAACCACCATCGACTCGATAATTAGAACCGACTACAAAACTAGCTAATTCTGAGCAAAGGAAAGCAATGACTGCGGCTACTTCTTGAGGTTTTCCTCGTCGTTTCAGTTCCAAATGAGGACGTTTCTCTTCCAGAAAAGTAGCGATCGCTTTATCGAAGCTTACTCCTAACTTTTGCGATCGCTTCTCCATCATTTTGTCGGTCATTGGTGTCTCGATAAATGCTGGAGCCACACTATTGACTAAAATCCCATCTTGTGCATAAGCTTTCGATAAATTTTTCGCCAGATTGATAATTGCCGCTTTGGCGGCACAGTAAGGCATTTCATCAGGATAAGGCTGAAGCGCATCTTCGGAACTAACTAAAACGATTCTTCCCCAACCTGCTTCGCGCATCGAAGGAATAAAAGCGCGACAAACTCGGACTGCTGCCATCAAGTCTACATCAAGAGTATCAAACCAATCGCGATCGCTGAGTTCGAGAAATTCTTTCGTAGCCCCGGTAATTCCTGCCGCATTAACCAGAATATTAACTTCACCAAAGCGATCGAGAATCTGCTTTTGGGCTGATTCTACATCTTCTAAATTAGTTAAATCTGCTTGTACCGGAAAAGTTTCACCAACTTTTTTAACTTCCTCCACTGCTTGTTCGAGTTTGTCCGCAGTTTTATCCACTAAAGCAATTTTCGCACCTTCGGAAGCAAGTAATTTCGCAGTTTCTTGACCGATACCCGAATCTCCTCCAGTAATTACAGCTACTTTTCCTTTGATTCCAAAATCCATCTGAATAATATCTCCGATAATTTAGCCAGATTCAACACTTAAAATTAATTAGCCTATTGATGGTAAATAAAAGCATTTTGTGCGAATCCTGTCGCTCATGATAAAAATTATTAAGATATTTTTTGTCTATCGTGGAGTAGAGATATTTACTCAGTTTGACAATTCAGCGCAGGAGTTAAACATGATTCCCCAAAATCATACTACAAGCGATGATGACCAATTTGACTTAAATCGCTTCCTCAAAGCCCAAGCAAGAGTCTACGATCCTGTAATTACCGAGTTAAGAAATGGTCGAAAGCGAACTCATTGGATGTGGTATATCTTGCCACAGATAGATGGATTAGCCCAAAGTGCAACTTCAAAACATTATGCAATCAAAAGCAGAGAAGAAGCAGAAGCATATCTCAATCATCCTATTTTGGGAAAAAGATTATTAGAATGTACCGAAACAGTTTTAGCGATCGAGGGACGTACAATTTCGGAAATATTTGGTTATCCTGACGACCTCAAGCTAAAATCTTCCATGACTTTGTTTGCTCATTTAACAAGTCCTAATTCAGTATTTTTGCGCGTACTGGATAAATATTTTCAGGGAGAAAAAGATTTCAAAACACTCCAGTTATTAGAGAAACTTTCAGGAGAAAAAAATGTTATGTAGAGACGTTGCACGCAACGTCTCTAGCTATTAAACCAAAGCTTCAGATTGATAGCGAATACCTGCTTGCTGAAAACGCCGTAAAGCTTCACCCAAGCGATCGCGATCGGCAATTAAACTAACTCTCACGTATCCTTCTCCAGCCGCACCAAAAGCATTTCCTGGTGTTACCACAACTCCGGTTTTTTGTAAAGTATCTAAAGCAAAATCTGTGGAACTCATTGACGGCGGACAAGGAACCCAGAGATACATTGTTGCTTTCGATTTTGGCACATTCCAACCTAATTTTCCTAAACCTTGAATCAGGAAATCGCGTCGAGTTCGATAGCGATCTTGTACTTGTTGAACGTAGCTATCTGGTAATTGTAAAGCAGTTTCCGCCGCCGATTGAATCGCCGAAAAAATGCCATAATCCAAGTTAGTTTTCAAAGTCCGCAAACCTTGAATAATTTGCGAATTACCAACCACAAAACCAACGCGCCAACCAGCCATATTGTAAGTCTTAGAAAGCGTGTGAAACTCAACACCAATTTCTTTTGCCCCTGGAATTTCTAATAAACTCGTTGGTTGATAGCCATCAAAAGCTAATTCAGCATAACAAAGATCGTGAACCAACAAAATTTGGTAGCGACGGGCAAAAGCAACAATTTCCTCAAAAAATTCCCTGGGTGCAGTGGCAGTTGTGGGATTATTAGGATAGTTAAAATAAAGAATTTTTGCTCTTTCAGCTACTCGATCGGGAATCGCTGTGAGATCGATCAACCAATCTTGTTCAGCCTGGAGATGCAAATTGTAAATTTCGCCACCCGCGATCGCCGGACCGCGAAAATGAGCGGGATAGGCTGGGGAAGGAACTAAAACCACATCTCCCGGATTCACATAAGCCAAAGCCAGGTGAGTCAATCCTTCCTTAGAACCCAACAATGGCAAAGCTTCGCTATCCGAATCAAGATTAACACCGTAGCGACGATGATACCACTTGGCGATCGCACTGCGAAAACTCGCCGTGCCTTCAAAAGGAGGATAACCGTGATTTTGGGCATGGGCAAAAGCCGCGATCGCTGCTTCAATTACAGGTTGAGGCGCAGATCCATCCGGGTTGCCCATCCCTAAATCTATTAAATCTAATCCTTGTTCTCTCGCACGCGCTTTTAACTCATCGAGACGGGCAAATACATAAGGCGGTAAAGCGCTAAGGCGTTTTGCAGGGGCGATCCAATCTAGTTTCATCAGTTAACAGTTATCAGTTACCAGTTATTAGTTACTAATCATCCCATCATCTCATCATCGCATCATCCAAACAATCTCAATCCTCACTAACTACCGAAGAGACACTGCGACTCGCTTCTCCAGGTAAAGTAGTGGAAACCATTGCCGCCATTAGTTGTTCCGGTGACACAGAAAACGGCAGTCGATGAATATCTGAATCAGGATGACAAGCAATTTCGGCAGCTTGTCGTAATTCAGCTAAGGTCACATTTTCTAGTCCTAAAGCTTCTAAACTAGTAGGTAAACCAATCTCAGCGTAGAACTTTAATAACTGTTGTCTGGCTGAAGCGGCTAATTGATTATTTTGGACCATTTCTTCGAGGCGTAGCTGAACGAGAATACCGTAAGCTACTTTTTCCCCATGTAAAGCATCGTGGGCGGCGGCTATATGCGTCAAGCCGTTATGGACGGCGTGTGCAGCGACGGTTCGACAAGCAGCGCCACCCAATCCACCAATCACTCCCGCTAACAAGACAGTCGCATCAACCACTTCCCGCCAATCTTCACCACCAGGAGATTCTAAAGCAGCCGCCGATTTTTGGAAGAGAAGATCGCGCAAAACTCTTGCTTGTTGAACTGCGGCAATAATCAGAGTAGAAGTAGAACTACCGCTACTCACAGAAGCTTCGTACCATTTAGCGATCGCGTCGCCAATTCCTGCTACTAAAGTTCGTTTTGGCGCTGTTTCAATCAGATTGTAATCGAGAATCAGTAAATCCGGACAGCGATCGAGGGCAACATCATATTGAAATGCACCCTCATCTGAATAAATATTAGAAAGTGCCGTCCAAGCTGCACAAGTGGCGGCGGAAGTCGGTATCGTCACTACAGGTAACTGAGATTTATAGCCCAGTAATTTAGCTGTATCCATCGCTTTTCCGCCACCCACACCAATTATTAAATCTGCTCGATCTTGGGCAACTTTATTTTTCAGTTCCGCGAGAGAAACTTCGGAACAATCAGGATTATAAGTTGCGGAAGATACTGTTAGTTGATGTTTGTTAAAGAGTGGTTGTAGCTGATTTTTTACAAAATCGAGAGTGCGAGATCCGCCCACTACTAAAGGACGCTCGCCCAAACTAGCCATATTTTTCATTGCTTGTTCGATTATCCCAGCACCTCGGAAAACTTGATTTGGCGCTATAGATAAAGATGTGAAAACGTTAGTTTTTGTCTTAGGATTACTTGACAATTCAGCAGCAGTTTTTTTGACCATATTTTCTAAGCTTAGAAGTCAATAACTAATTATTTATAACTGGTAAATGCGCTGGCGCGATCGCTAAGAGGTTGATTCAGCTAGCTGCGCGAAACTTTCTGAGAAAATTTCTAAAGCTAGTTCATCGTCATTGCGATCGGACAGCGATCGCCTTACTTGACCTAAGTATAACGGCTGAGAAAGCCCTGGTTCGGGGTGAACGATCGTTCTCGCGCGGATCGTTAAGCGATCGCTACTTCCTCCCAATCTTCCCGAAGAATATAAATCAGCCGCAGCTTGGCGTAAAGTTGCTTCTAATTCCGATTTCGTTATCTCTGGAGGTACAGCAATTACTGCTTGATTTGCACCATTATCATAAACCACCGAAAAGCGCACTGAACCGGGAATTACTGTATGACTAAATAAACCCAATTCTAGGGCAAATAAACCCACCGTCAACACTCCCATAAAGCCGGTAACGCCTACTAAACGGAAGCGAATACCCCATTTGAAAATAAACCCTAAACCAGCAATAACTAAACCAACTAAGGTTAAAATTCCCGACCATTTAGCATAGGTATAAAAATCGAGTGAAATTTCCATCTTTCTTTTATTTTTTAACTATTATCATCTAAATTTTTCTGGAAAAAGCTAAATTTTAATTATTTTTCACTAACTGTCAATTTGGCTTTTTTATTGTTACTTAATTCTACTTAATTCGCACTTATAACCAGTAAGATCTATCGATAGAGCTATCCCTTTAATAGTAAATACTTGGTGTAAATACCAACCTCTGACAGAGGCAAGAAAAATTATTTCTGTTCATTATTTAAGTATAACGAGCGAAATAATAATTGTCTAAAAAAGAGAAAATTACCATGAAAATTACTAATTTTATTAAGTGCTTACCTGCGATTTTAACTATTGGTTTGTTTTTCCCTTTAGGAGCATCAGCGCAATCAGTAGAAACTCCAGCGAGCAATTCAGTTACCAGTGACGAACCTGCTGGTACAAATTACAACGAACCTCCTTACAATCGCTATATGAGATTAGGCTACGCTGCTTCTCAGAGAGGAGATTACACTGACGCATTGAGGTATTTTGCGAGTGCGCTAGCAGAACGTCCGCGCGATCGCAATGCGACCCTTGCTTACTGGAATGTCTATGATATTATCAACAACCAAACCCAGCAGCAAGCAGCAACGAATAATTCTGAGATTGAAAGCGATTACGATCGCTACATGAGAATCGGTTACGATGCTACTCAGCAAGAAGACTATCAAACCGCTTTGATTAATTTTAGACGAGCGCTCGAAGAACGTCCTCAAGATCCCTACGCACTCCAAGCAATTAGAAACGTTTCTACTTATATTAATCGAGGTCAATAGAGATTGGTGATTGGTGATTGGTGACTGGGGACTAGGTTCAGTTATCAGTGAACAGTTTATTCGCTAATTGCTTCTTTTCTCCAATCTCTACTGAAAACTGATAACTGAAAACCCCCAGTCCCCAATCACCTCGTAGGGACTCCTCGACGTTGGGTTCCACCTCTAGAAGGACGAGGTTTTTGCAGAGGAACTACTTCGGCTTCATTGCTTTCTCTAGCAACCCGAATCAGTAAAGCCATGCTAATTAAACTAGCAATAATCGAATTACCGCCGTAACTAAACAACGGTAAAGGTAAACCAGTGGTAGGTAAAGCCCCAGTAGCGACACCAATATTAATTAAAGATTGTCCGACAATCAAAATCATTACGCCGATCGCTACTAATCTTTGTACCGGATGCCGTGATTTGGAAGCAACTACGAGAGCCATTGTCGCATAAGTCATCAGTAGCAAAAGCAAAACCAAGCTACCGACAAAGCCAAATTCTTCAGCAAAGACGGCAAAAATAAAGTCTGTATGTTGAATGGGTAAATAAAACAGCTTTTGTTGAGAGAGTCCAAAACCAGATCCCCAAGTACCGCCAGATCCTACTGCTAACAAGCTTTGTACTAATTGATAGCCATCACCCATCGGATCGTTCCAAGGATTGAGAAAAGACATTACTCGACGGCGCTGGTAATCTTGGAGACTAATACTAATTAAAGCGGAAATAAATCCGGCGATCGCGACTCCTGAGAGTTGGAAATAAGGCAATCCGGCTGCGAGGGCGATTAGCCATAATGTCATCCCACACAACGCGGTAGTACTTAAATTTGGCTGTAACAAAATTCCCCCTAAAATGAGGGCGAAAACTAACAGCCACCAACCGCGAACTAGCCAACTATGGCGTTCCCACTGTCCGAATAAGCAAGCACCTTGAATTACTAAGAAGGGTTTGAGTAATTCAGACGGCTGCATTACTAACGAGCCAACTGGTATCCAACGAGTTGCACCGTTGATCGTCGTTCCTACTCCTGGAACTAAGGTAAAGATTAGCAAACCCAGTAAGACTAAAACCATCCAACGGGCTGTTTTGAGCAAATATTGCAGTGGCGATCGCACGAGGATATTAAATGCCACTAAGCCGATTAAGACCCACAGTAGTTGTCTTTTGAAATAATACAGCCCATCTCCATACTCGGCATCAGCGATCGGATAAGAGGCTGAAAACAAAGTTACTAAGCCGATCGACAGCCAAATAAAAGTCAACCAACGCAGCAAACGTGCTTCCATAGCCCAAGAACGGACTTCGGGGTCGAAAAAGGGAATTAAATAGCGTAGAACTACCAACAATTACTTACACCGTTTCGCTATTGTCATCTTATCTTCTCTGCTCTGAAAAACAAGCAAGATTTTTGAATTCAGCTATAGTAGAGAACGAATTTGCTCAAGACATCCTCATTTTCGGAAAACCTTGCTAGCTTATGCTTCGATCGTTGTTAACTGTTAACTGTTTACTGTTCGCTCACTGCTATAGCTTCAACCTTTTCTTACACGCAAAAAAGAGGTCTATAACGACCTCCCCAGATGATTTCAAGAGTTTAATTATTTTATAGCAATCCGGTATTCGTGCCTCTTTTTCCGGTAGCTAACTCTACCTTCATAATTTTGCCGCCCATTTTCATGATTCGCTGTTGCTCGCGGAACCAGTTATCATAAGGAACCAATTTTGTAAAGTAAGTATTCTGTAATTCTCGCTGAGTCCGAATCCGAGTTTGACTGGGAACGCAAGCAGTCACTTTAAACATTCGCATGGTACTACTTTCTCCTTCTGTTTTTAGTGGGAAAAATTTTCTTATCTTTAGTTTCTCAAAGAATTCCGATGAGCTTGCTTACTCTAGTCTAGTGCTTGGTATACAAAACTTAACACATATAGCAAAGTTCGGGGGTCAAGAGTCAATACTAGCTCGTCAAAACAAATCTTCACTTAGACAAGCCTTGAAACAGCTAGCACTCACTCTGGACTTCCCGAACCTTTAAGCGATCTCTACCAGCAAGCTCAGAACACCAGAGCGAATTTTAGCTCAAGCCAGAGCAGATGTAGTCGAAGTAGACGCCCATTTCTTTACCTGCATCAGCACCTACTAAGCTAGCGGTTACTTCTTTCATAGCTTGAATAGCATTAACAGTAGCGCCGATGGGTACTCCGAGGGAGTTGTAGGTTTCTTTTAAACCGTTGAGTACGCGCTCGTCAAGAATGGAAGGATCGCCTGCTAACATTGCGTAGGTAGCGTAGCGTAGATAGTAGTCTAAGTCGCGAATACAAGCTGCATAGCGACGGGTGGTGTACATATTACCACCGGGACGAGTGATATCAGAATACAACAAGGACTTAGCAACAGCTTCCTTAACAATTGCTGCTGCATTAGCACTGATTACACTAGCTGCACGAACGCGTAGTTCGCCAGTTTGGAAATAGCCCTTGAGCTTATCCATTGCGCTAGAGTCAAGGTATTTACCTTGAACGTCAGCCGAGTTGATTACTGAGGTAATTGCGTCTTGCATGATTTTTTTCCTTTTTTCTGCACGCCAAAGGCGCTGATTTCACCTAGTTTTGTTAACGAGCTTTGAACAGCAGAATAGCTGTTGCTTGTTTTGAGTAGGTAGATACCTACTGCATTGCACCAATTACATAATCGAAGTAAGAACCTGCTTCGCCAGCGTCTTCAGCAGACATCATCGAAGTAGCAACTTCTTTCATTGCACGGACGCTTTCAGCAACCGCATCAATTGGGGTTCCTAAAGACTTGTACATTTCGGCTACACCAACCAAACCAATTTCTTCAATTGGAGTGGTGTCACCAGCTACTACACCGTAGGTGACGAGACGGAGGTAGTAGTCCATATCACGCAAGCAAGTAGCAGTCATTTCTTCGCCATAAGCATTTCCGCCAGGGGAAACAACGTCAGGGCGCTTTTGGAATAATTTGTCGCCTGCTTGCTTAACGATGCGCTCGCGAGACTCAGTTAGAGTTTGAGCAATACGCAAGCGACGTTCGCCACTGGTGACGAAGCCTTTGATTCTATCTAATTCGCCAGGGCTGAGATAGCGAGCCTCGGCATCTGCATTCACGATTGATTTCGTGACGATACTCATGTTTTGGATTCCTCCCGTAGGTATGTAAAGTTAGTGACCTAGAGATTTGGTTGTCGTACTTTTTGAGTAGGCGTGTTGTTAGTTTACACCTTTGACAGGTAGTATCCCGGCTGCGGCAGAAGCTGATTGGGATTATTTACTTACCTGCTTGCACTCTGAGCGAATAATTATCTCTGGACACTTGCCGCAGTTACTAAGCAACCTTCCGAAATAATTTTGCGGCATTTATTTCACCTTCGCTCTTATTACTTAATATCTTTTAACAATTTTCCTCATTTTTGTAACCAAGGTTAGGGATCGCGATCGCCACAGAAACGGCGGCGATCGCGCTTATCTGACCCAGAAACGGCAGCGAGCGAGTAAAAGGCAAAGTGCGATCGCGCTTTAACCTTACTCTTGAAAGACCCTAAACTAACTTAGAGGCAAAACGCTGGTAAGGCACAACATTTTCGCCAAAGAAGCGATTGTACTCCGAGCTATTAATCAACGCCGTTGCTGCGGCTTCTAGCCCTTGTTCAGTCAACAAGCGTTCGTACTCTCCAAGTTCAGAGGTAATTGGAGTGCGTCCCAACAAATGACGGAATAACAACTCAACCACTTTTTGGTTCGGATAAGGAGCATAGAAACGACGGCGATAAATCGGTTGATTTACCAGTTCTTTGACAAACTGACGTACCGAAATTTTGCCTTCACGCAATTGGCTATCTAGTTTGGGACTGCGTAACTCACAAGGAACTTCTAGACTCCAAATATCCAAAACTTGGCAGTAAATCGCCTTTAACACTTGTTCTACCTGTGCCTCAGTTGCTTGGGGTTGCAAGCGGAAAATCCGTGCTACCTTGGGACGTGAAGGAGTCACCGCCGCGCGTACCGCCAGGTCAGCAGAGCCATCGTTACTGAAAGAGCGACCCACCTCTGCCACCTCTGGCTTCGGTTGTTGCGCCTGCATATCGGCGATCGCCTTTCCAGTTAAAGGCATTTTCGCACTATCCACGCGGGATTTTACAGGCTCAAAGCTGGGAACCACCAAATTACGGTCTTGCTTGGTCAGCTTGTTATAAAGCTTCTCAGTATTCGGGAAGTTCGCGGCTGGTAAAGTCGGGAAGCGACGATAAGGAACCGTATCCTCGTTAAACACTTCCAGATACTCCATGCTATTCACCATCGCACTGACAAAAGCGCGAATACCTTGACCAGCAAGAATCTGATTATAAGTTTGGATTTCCTTCTGAGTCAAAGGAGCGCGACCCAAGAAATGCTTAGTTCCTAACTCAATCACCTTCGTGTTGGGATAGGGGGTATAAAACTCCTTGATGTAAAGATCCGAACAACCTAAACCTTCAATAAACTCCTTGACACTAATTTCGCCATTGCGAAGCTTACTTTCGAGAACGGTAAACTCGTTCTTAATGATGTAAGGCTCGACATCACGCTCGAAAATCTGACGATATGCTGCTCGAATCGCATTTTCTAGCGCCACCTTGTCATTGAGGTTAGTCAACTTAAATATCTTGGTTTGTTGACGTTCGACGGTAACACCTTGCTTAATCCGAGACTCAACCTCAACCTCTGCTCGTTCTTGAACTTGACCCAACTCTACAAAGCGAGGAGCCGCTTTTTTCTCCACGCGAACTCCCGTATCCTTACCAATGCTACCCGGACGAGCTTTCCGCAACTGATAACCACCAGGAGTCAAATAACGTTCGTAAGGAACCGTATCTTCCCCGAAAGCCTCGTTATATTCGAGAGAATCAATCATCTCGTCGATCAAGGCATAAAAACCTTTTTTGCCAGAAATATCGAAGTATTTATTCATTTCCTGCCGTCCATAGGTAGGACGACCTAACAAACGACGATGAATATACTCGATCGCTTTACAAACGTATAACGAAGACCAGTAAAGATTGCGGAAGACATCTGATTTCGCCAAAATGCGGATAAACTCGCGCAAAGTAATCTCGCCGTTTTCCAGCTTAATTTCTGCTACTTTCTGACGCTGACCATCATAAACATCTCGTCCGAATACCTGACGATATGCTGCGCGGATGACTGCTTGGCTAGTATTTTCGCTAAATTTGACGCTATCGCTGTTATTGCGTTTAGCATTTAAACCAGAGAAGGGACGCCGATCGAAACGGAATACTTTTGCACCCAAAGAACCAGGAAACTCTCCTCGCGCTTTAGGATTGCTGACTTGGTTGTTAATTCCCGGACCTCGGTGAATTAAAATCCGCTTGGTATCTTTGTTAAACGGTGCCGGACTGCTGCTGGGGTTGCGGGTTTCTTTCGGGAAAATTGCCCCAAACTGAATTTCTAGAGGGTCGTTACCAGAACCGTAAGGATGTTGGTCTGGTAAGGGATTGGTATATTCGGCAAAAGTAGTAATAAATTGGGGGATTTTGCGGAATGGGGCGCTGTAGTTATACAAATCTTGCTGCATTCCCCAGTTACGGCATTCTTGGGCTTCTAATCCCAATCCCCGTAGGTAAGGTACTGTTTCTTCGCCGAAGTAGTCGGAATATTCCTGAGAGTCAACCAGTGCATCAACTAAAGCTCCTAGTCCACCATTAGAAACAATTGAAAAATACTCTTGCAGTTCTTCGCGCGAAGAGGGACCGCGTCCGAGGAAATGACGGAAAGCGAGTTCGAGTGCGCGAGAGTTGATGAAAGGTTCGTAGAATTGTTTGCGGTATAAAGGCGATTTACCGAGACGACGGACGAATTCTTTCATCGAGATGTCGCCATTTTTGACCTGGGACTCTAGGTAGGAGTTCGATTGACTGTAAGCGCGAGTGATGTCTCGCTCAAAGATTTGACGATAAGCCGCTTTTACAGTCGCTTTTTTCTCTAGGGCTGAAAGTCCGGGTTTCATGACGAACTTTTGCCGTTTTTCTGCCGCATTGTAGTAACTTTGAGGCAGTTGTAGCCCTTGTTTGTCGGGGCTGGGACTCTGACGTAGTTTGTCGGAAGGAGTCGGGGCTTTGAATTCGTTAACCAGCACTTCAAAATACTGAGCAACGATCGCCTGGGCTTCTTGGTCTTTCCGGAAGTAACCTATTGTGGCTACGCGCATTTCTTGCAAAGCGACAATCGTCGCTGCACCAGAGCAAGCATTTTCGATGATTTCCCGCAAGCCGCGAACGTTGACGACAATGATATTGGGGTCGCCTGCGACGATCGCGTAACTCAGGTAGCGCAGCATCCAAGCTAAGTCCCGCAGCGACTTTTGCATATTTCTTGCGCCGTAGCGGGAAACGTTAATCGGTCGAAAACCTGCCGGGATTGGACCGCCACCTCCACCTGGAGAACTAAACAGCGATCGCAAACCTTCTAAAAAGCCACCGCCACCGCTTTCGACGTAGGTGACGTTACCTAAAGCATTGGCACTACTTTCTGCACCTGCTTTGACCAATTCTTGACCTACATCTTCCTGGGGTTTTTCCAGGTAAGACATGGGCGAACCACCCACAAAAATTCGGTTGGCTGCACGCGAAACAATCAAGTCAGAATTGTTGCTGATTGTTTGAGCAATCTCAATCCGCTTACTACCAGAACGAAAATACGTCTCTAGTTCTTTTAACTCGGCATTTTCCGGAAAACGGTCTTGTTGTTCCGCTACCGAAATTGTCGAGACTGGTACAGTTTGATATAGTTGCGGACGCGCTAATGAACTTCCACCACTTGCCGTAACACTCATTTTTATCTCCCATCCAACATTTGTTACTGAAGAGAAGCTTTCAGCTTCTGGAGTTTTGCTAAAATAGGCTGTCTTTGCCAATTTTTGAACATTGCAGTTTGCCAGACAATCTGCACTCTCAGACCTGAAAGCCATGTACTAAAACGAATCTTAAAAAAAATCTCGGTCAGCTTTTACATTAAAACGTTTCGGGCTTCCTGAGCGGCTTTGTTAAGAAGTGTGTAGGAAACAAAGGTGAGATTTACTGATTAAATTAAGCTAAACCAGCTTAGTTAGGGAAGGCAACGCCTAGGAAGCGGATATTATTTTACCAGGCTGTTCCTGACCTATGACTAAGAAAAAATTAATTTTTGCTAATTTGTAACCACTGGGCGAGCGATCGTGAATAAAACTAAACCAGAATCAGGGAATCGGGAAATTAGTACGGCTGTGCAACGGCTTTATGATACTTATCCGTTTCCCCCAGAACCTCTTTTAGATGAACCACCTCCGGGATACAATTGGCGCTGGAATTGGGTAGCTGCTTATAATTTCTGTCTCGGTCAAAAACCGCCAACAGAAAAGATTCGGATTTTGGATGCGGGCTGCGGTACTGGTGTGGGGACAGAGTATTTAGTTCATTTGAACCCGGAAGCGGAAGTGGTCGGAATTGATTTGAGTTCGGGTGCTTTAGAGGTAGCGAAAGAGCGCTGTCGTCGTTCTGGAGCAAATCGAGTTCAGTTTCACCAGCTTAATTTGGTGGAGGCTGACCAATTACCGGGAGAGTTTGATTTAATTAACTGTGTGGGCGTTTTGCATCATTTACCCGATCCGATCGCCGGAATTCAAGCTTTAGCGAAAAAGTTAGCGAACGGTGGCTTGATGCACGTTTTTGTCTATGCTGAGTTGGGACGTTGGGAAATTCGTTTGATGCAACAGGCGATCGCCCTTTTGCAAAATAACCAGCGAGGCGATTATCAAGATGGGGTACAAATTGGCAGAAAAATTTTTGCTTCACTACCAGAAAATAATCGAATTGTCAAGCGCGAAAAAGAACGTTGGTCATTGGAAAATCAACGAGATGAGTGTTTTGCGGATATGTACGTCCATCCCCAAGAAATTGATTACAATATCGAGACTTTATTTGAGTTAATCGAGGCAAGTGGGTTAAAATTTATTGGCTTTTCTAATCCCCAAATTTGGAAACTAGAGCGACTTTTAGACAAAGCACCAGAGTTGATCGCTAGAGCATCACAATTAAGTGAAAAAGAGCGTTATCGACTCATTGAGTTACTCGACCCCGATAATATTACTCACTACGAATTTTTCCTAGGACGAGAACCCTTAAGTTCGGTAGATTGGTCGAGTGAGGAAAAGTTAAAAGCAGCAACTCCCGAACTACATCCTTGTATCGACGGTTGGGAGAGTCAGTGTTTGTTTAATTACGACTATCAGATTATCAACTTATCCGAAGCAGAATTTGAATTTATGAAAGCTTGCGCTCGTAATACTGAGTCAAAACGAAGTATAGGCGAGATTTTAGCTGAAAATCCTTTAGAGATCGAGAAAGTGCGATCTTTACTGAAAAATCAATTAATTATTCTTACCAATGAGCAGTAATTAGTGATTGGGGTTTCAGTTATCAGTGAGCAGTTATCAGTTTATCCTCCCCCTCTTCCTTGTCTCCCCCCAATCCCCAATCCCCTCCTCCCCAATCAATCTCAGAAAAATTTAGAAAATGTTAAGTATTGTCACCGTGCCGTGATAATATTGCTTCTGGCTTGTGTTATGACTCTTCGCCGTAAGGGTCTAGTCATAACCTGAGTAAAAGCAGGACGCAACGTGAGTAGCGGACTGATAAGTCAAACTAGAGATCTGGAAATCTAGACACTAACTTAGTGTTTAGAGTGGGGCGATCGCAGTCAACTTACTGCTATCGTTGACTGGTGATGGAGAAAAACATTTGTATTCAGGGTAAACTTACCCAGAACGACAAGAAAATCTCCAACCAGTAAAACTGACCAATAACCGATTAGCCGTGAATCCGTCAAACCCATCTAGTGAAACCACACTCCAAACAGACGAACTTAGCTCAGAAAGTTCATCCTCATCCACAGTCAATAATTCAATGGAAGAGTTTTACCAACTGCAAAAAACCTTGTATTTGGTGACTTTAGGAATGAGCGTAGTTATTTTTATCTCAGTTTGGTTTTTTTACTCCCTAAACACTGGCTTAAATTATGCGATCGGTGCGTGCGCGGGTATGGTTTACTTAAAAATGTTAGCCAGAGATGTGCAAAGGCTGGGGGTACAAAAAAAGAGACTCGGTTCCGGTCGCTTAGCACCATTCATCGGGCTAATAGTATTAGCAACTCAATTGCAAAAGTTGCAAATTTTGCCCATATTTCTCGGATTTATGACTTATAAAGCCGCCATTCTCGTCTATGTACTGCAAACCACAATTGTCCCAGCGCAAAAGTAGCTTGATAAACTGTACTTAAGAAATTTTTGCTTCACGTTGTCTCGCTCTCCAGGTAAATAGAGCCGCATGGAAATTATCGATGGTTTAAATGCAATAATTAGTTTGCCTCTCGCAGAATTAGAAGTTGGTAAACACTTTTATTGGGAAATTGGCAATATCAAACTCCACGGACAGGTATTTCTTACCTCTTGGATTGTAATTGTCATTCTCTTGATTGCTTCCATCCTGGCAACGAGAAACATCAAGAGAATTCCCAGTGGAATCCAAAATTTTATGGAATATGCTCTAGAATTTGTTCGAGAGCTAGCAAGAAACCAAATTGGGGACAAAGAGTATCGACCTTGGGTACCATTTGTCGGTACATTATTTTTGTTTATCTTCGTCTCCAACTGGTCAGGGGCGCTTGTACCGTGGAAACTGTTTGAGATTCCTAACAGTGAACTAGCAGCACCAACGAATGACATTAATACTACTGTCGCCTTGGCGCTATTAACATCATTGGCATATTTTTATGCAGGATTTAGCAAGCGCGGTTTAGGTTACTTGAAAAAGTACATCGAGCCAACCCCAATCTTGTTACCGATTAATATTTTGGAAGATTTTACCAAGCCCCTCTCCCTAAGTTTCCGTCTCTTTGGTAATATCTTAGCGGACGAATTAGTCGTAGCAGTATTAGTGTTACTGGTTCCCCTGTTTATACCTTTGCCAGTGATGGCTTTGGGGTTATTTACCAGTGCAATTCAAGCACTAATTTTTGCCACCTTAGCAGCCGCTTACATTGGAGAGGCGATTGAGGGGCATGGTGGAGAAGAGCATGAGTAATCTTCGTTTTTAACCGCAGGTTAAAAGCTGTTTTAGTTAAGTCAGAATCGGAAAATAACTAAACAGTAGACGTGCAGTTAAGAAACGAAAACTCAGTCGAGCGAAGGGTGAACGATCTCTCTATAGCCAATAATTTAGCAAATCCAAGCAGATTAGCGCTATTTGTGAGTAAGTCGTTTTTGTTGTTGTAGTAAATTAGGTAAATCGAAGGAGAAAAAAATCATGGATCCATTAATTGCTGCTGCTTCCGTTGTTGCTGCATCTTTGGCTGTTGGTTTAGCAGCGATCGGTCCTGGAATCGGTCAAGGTAATGCGGCTGGTCAAGCTGTAGAAGGTATTGCACGTCAACCCGAAGCTGAAGGTAAAATTCGCGGTACTTTGTTGCTGTCTTTGGCATTCATGGAAGCACTGACAATTTACGGTTTAGTAGTTGCTCTCGTGCTACTGTTTGCTAATCCTTTCTCGTAAATTTTAGGGTGATGGTTGGAAAGAGATTACTCAAGTAAAAACAGAAATCTCTTCCAGCCATCAAAACTCTAGATCGCATCGAAATAAGCAAAGCAAATTGAATTGAGTTGACAAACTGACCCGAAGATAGGCTCAGTGGGGTCGAAAAAATTATGATGCACTGGACATTTATTTTAGCAACAGAGGCAGTTGAGACAACTGTAAAAGAGGGAGGGCTGTTTGATTTTGATGCTACTTTGCCCTTAATGGCAGTGCAGTTTGTCATTTTGGTGGCGCTGCTAAATGCGGTTTTTTATAAACCATTAGGCAAAGCAATAGACGAGCGAGCAGATTATATTCGGAAAAATATCGCTGATGCTCGCGAACGCAAACAGAAAACTCAAAATCTAGCTCAACAACTGGAATTAGAGTTAAGAGATGCGCGTCGGAAGTCTCAAGATGTAATTGCCGCAGCCCAAGCAGAAGCTCAGAAAGTTGCTGATGCAAAAATTAAGGAAGCACAGCAAGAAGTACAAGCAGAGCGCGAAAAAGCGGCTCAAGAAATAGAAGCTCAAAAAGCAGAAGCATTCGGTTCCCTCGAAGGAGAAGTGGAGGCACTTAGCAACCAAATTTTAAATAAGCTTTTGGGAGCTGAGTTAGTAAATAAGTAGAGATGTGCGAAGGTACGTCTCTGCACTCCTCACTAGAGCGAAACAGTCGCTCGCCTTCACGAAGAATTAATCAGAGTAAAGAAGTTGGAGTAGCGCCGGGGAGTTGGGGATAGTGATAAATTTTCTCTACCTAGCCACCGAAGCGGCAGAAGCAGCCGAAGAGGGTGGTTTTGGTTTGAATTTTGACATTTTAGAAACTAATCTGATTAACCTGGTAATTATTATCGGGGTCTTGTTCGTGTTTGGGCGGAGATTCTTAGGGAAAATTCTCGAAGAAAGACGCTCAAAAATCCAGTCAGAAATTAAGGAAGCTGAAGTTCAAGCGAAAGAAGCGGCTGCGGCTTTAGCCGATGCCCAGCAGAAGTTGGCTCAGGCTCAGGCAGAAGTAGAAAAAATTCGGACGACGGCTGAACAAACAGCCCAGAAAGCGAAAGAATCAATTTTAGCTCAGGCAAACACAGAAGTAGAGCGAATTAAAGCAGATGCAGTCGCTGATGTCAATACCGAAAAAGAACGGGCGATCGCGGAATTGAAACAGCGAGTGGCGACATTGGCGATCGATCGTGTTGAGTCTCGGATGAAGGAGATTTTAGACGAATCAACTCAACAACAATTAATTGACCGCAGCATTGCACGGCTCGGAGGTAGCTGATGAAGAAAAGTTTAGTAAGTGCCGAAATCGTCGAACCTTATGCTGAAGCTTTGATGTCTTTGGCACAGCAAAGAGATTTGACAGAACCTTTTGGCGAACAACTCCGCTCTTTGCTGGAACTACTGGAAAATTCGAGCGAACTAAACGAGTTTTTGAGTAATCCAGTGGTCAAAGATGAAGACAAAAAAGCTGTACTTCGACGTATTGGCGGGGAAGAATTTGACCCTTTGCTGATGAACTTTTTAATGCTGCTGGTTGATAAACGGCGCATTATTTTCATAGAAGAAATTTGTCAGCAATACTTAGAATTACTGCGGAAGTTGAATAATGCGGTTTTAGCAGAAGTAAGCTCTGCCGCAGAATTGAACGACGAACAAAAACAGGCAGTTTCCAACAAAGTTAAGGCGATGACAGGTGCTAGCGCTGTGGAACTGAAGACAAAAATTGACCCCGATTTAATCGGTGGGGTAATTATTCGTGTCGGTTCTCAGGTGCTAGATGCTAGTATCCGAGGACAACTGCGTCGTATTAGCTTGAGCTTGAAAAGTGCAGCTTAAAATAGGGTAATTGTCTGGGTGGCAATTACCGATTCTCAGTTAGCCCATTAACCAACTATTAACTAACGTCTAACAACTAGTAAAGATGATTAGCATTAGACCAGACGAAATTAGCAGCATTATTCGCCAGCAAATTGAATCCTACGACCAAGAAGTTCAGGTTTCTAATGTGGGTACGGTTCTCCAAGTAGGAGATGGTATTGCCCGGATTTATGGTCTGGACAAAGTAATGGCAAGCGAACTGGTGGAGTTTGAAGATGGTACTGTGGGTATCGCTTTGAACTTAGAAGAAGATAACGTCGGTGCCGTATTGATGGGTACGGGTCGCGATATCCAAGAAGGTAGTACTGTAAAAGCTACGGGTAAAATCGCTCAGATTCCTGTAGGGGATGCGACGATCGGGAGAGTGGTAGATGCTCTGGCTCGTCCGATTGATGGTAAAGGCGATATTCATACTAGCGACAGTCGTTTGCTTGAATCGGGCGCACCGGGAATTATCGAGCGCCGTTCGGTATACGAACCACTGCAAACGGGTATTACTGCGATTGACGCGATGATCCCCATTGGGCGGGGTCAACGGGAGTTGATTATTGGCGATCGCCAAACTGGAAAAACGGCGGTAGCTGTGGATACGATCCTCAACCAAAAAGGCGGAGATGTAATTTGCGTCTACGTGGCGATCGGTCAAAAAGCTTCGACTGTGGCTCAGATTGTTGGCGTCCTCGAAGAAAGAGGCGCGATGGATTACACGATTGTGGTTGCGGCAAATGCTAACGATCCCGCAACTCTGCAATACCTCGCTCCTTACACGGGCGCAACCTTGGCAGAATATTTTATGTACAAGGGTAAGGCGACGTTGGTAATTTATGATGACTTGTCTAAGCAAGCCCAAGCTTATCGCCAAATGTCGTTGTTGCTGCGTCGTCCTCCCGGACGCGAAGCTTATCCTGGAGATGTATTTTATCTCCACTCTCGCTTGTTAGAGCGGGCAGCGAAATTGAGTAACGAGTTGGGTGAAGGTAGTATGACTGCCCTGCCGATTATTGAAACTCAAGCAGGTGACGTTTCCGCTTATATTCCGACGAACGTAATTTCAATTACTGACGGTCAGATTTTCTTGTCTTCTGACTTGTTTAACGCAGGTTTCCGTCCCGCAATTAACGCTGGTATTTCCGTATCTCGCGTAGGTTCGGCAGCACAAACCAAGGCAATGAAACAAGTAGCTGGTAAATTGAAGCTAGAATTGGCTCAGTTTGCGGAATTAGAAGCATTTTCTCAGTTTGCTTCGGATTTGGATAAAGCTACCCAAGACCAGTTGGCGCGAGGTCAGCGCTTACGGGAAGTATTGAAACAGCCGCAATATTCGCCTTTGTCTGTACCAGAGCAAGTAGCGATCGTTTATGCCGGAATTAACGGTTATCTGGATGAGATTCCGTTGGAAAAAGTAACTGCTTTTACTAAAGGAATGCGGGACTACTTGAAAAACAGCAAGCAGCGCTTTGTCGAGATTATCAATACCGAGAAGAAGCTGACTGACGAAGCCGAAAATCTGCTCAAAGAAGCAATTAAGGAATACAAACAAACCTTCGCAGCTTCAGCGTAAGTGGTTAGTAGTTAGTGGTTAGTAGTTAGGGGTGGAGTTACCAAAAAAACTAACTACTAATTACTAGCAAAGAATAACTAACAAAGGATAAAGTTATGGCAAATCTCAAAGCAATCCGCGATCGCATTCAGTCAGTTAAAAATACTAAGAAAATTACCGAGGCGATGCGCCTGGTAGCCGCAGCGAAAGTACGTCGCGCCCAAGAACAGGTTACATCTACTCGTCCTTTTGCCGATCGCTTGGCGCAAGTTCTCTATGGTTTGCAAAATCGTCTTCAATTTGAAGATGCCGATTTGCCTTTGCTTAAGCAAAGAGAAGTTAAAACTGTAGGGTTACTGGTAGTGTCCGGCGATCGTGGTCTTTGTGGCGCTTACAATAGCAATATTATCAAGCGTACAGAGAGCCGCGCTAGAGAATTAGAAGCCCAAGGAATTGATTACAAATACATTATCGTGGGACGCAAAGCTACGCAGTATTTCCGCCGTCGTGAAGCTCCCATTGAAGCCAGTTATACTGGTTTAGAACAAATTCCTACCGCCGCAGAAGC
The DNA here is from genome assembly GCF_020144665.1 of Oscillatoria salina IIICB1. NCBI lineage: Bacteria > Bacillati > Cyanobacteriota > Cyanophyceae > Oscillatoriales > Oscillatoriaceae > Oscillatoria > Oscillatoria salina. Next base: position 26,493 of record NZ_JAAHBQ010000012.1, read on the forward strand.
TTCTAATATTGCGGATGAGTTATTGTCTTTGTTTCTTTCGGAAACTGTAGACCGAGTAGAATTAGTTTACACTCGATTTGTTTCTTTAATTAGTTCTCGCCCAGTAATTCAAACTCTGCTACCTTTGACAGCCCAAGGGTTAGAAACTACTGATGATGAAATCTTCCGCTTGACTACTCGTGGCGGTGATTTTCAAGTCGAACGAGAAAAGGTAAGTACCGAAACTCGCAGCTTTCCTAGAGATATGATTTTTGAGCAAGATCCAGTGCAAATTCTCGACGCACTCTTGCCTTTATATCTCAATAATCAATTGCTGCGAGCATTGCAAGAGTCAGCCGCTAGCGAACTCGCAGCGCGAATGACAGCAATGAATAACGCTAGTGACAATGCTAGTGAGTTAATTGGTACGCTTACTTTGTCTTATAACAAAGCTCGACAAGCGTCAATTACTCAGGAAATTCTTGAAGTTGTTGCTGGTGCTGAAGCACTTTAAGAAAAGTGTTTTTAGCGTTGCTAAAATCTTTCGCTTATGTAGTGGCAGCATCTTGCTGCCTAATTTCTTTTATTGGTTAATCGACAAAGCTCGTCTGGGCTTAAATTTTTTTTATCTTTTCTGTAACTTGATGACGATTTAGCGATAAATTAGATCGGGGTCACTTAAATTTTAGATAATACAGTCGTTTATGTCTCAAACTTATACTGTTGAAATCAATCACCAAGGCGAAACTCACTCAATTCAAGTCAAGGACACAGAAACGATTTTACAAGTTGCTTTGGATGCGGGAATAGAGTTACCAAGTTCTTGTCAGGCGGGAGTTTGTACGACTTGCGCTGCTAAAATTTTAGCAGGTGAGGTCGAGCAAAATGATGCTATGGGGGTTTCTCCAGAGTTGCAAGAGGAAGGATATGTATTGTTGTGCGTGGCTCATCCGCGTTCGGATTTGAAGATAGAATCGGAAAAAGAAGAGGATATTTATCAAAGACAATTCGGACAGCCTTAATGAAAGTAAAGGGCGTAATGCCCTTTATTTTTGTAGTTTGTTTGGCGAAAAATATACGAAATGGAAAATAAAATGCTACGGATTTTATGTAGAGACGTTGCCTGCAACGTCTCTACATAGTAATGATGTGTAGCAAATATTACTTGGAACCAGAAGATGTTAAAGCTAGTTGGCAATATCCTTTTTTAAAGTAGGAGTAAAGCTTGAAATTCTTAACAGATGTAGATGATATAGCAATAGTAGATGATTTGTGAAAATTGTTAATTGTCTGATGTAGAAATGTTGCATTTTAGTTTCTACAAATTTCACGAATGATTTACCATTGCTATAGTGATAAACTGATTAAGTTACTCGTAATCGGAAACTATACCGAGATGACTACTCACTTTATTACGGCTGAAATTGACCTGCAAGCAACGCCAACCGAGTTAAATAAGGAAATTGAAGCAGAATTGCAAAAACGTGGCGAACCTTTGCGCTGGGCGGTTACAAGCGTTGATGACGAGAAGCAAAAAGTTACTGTTGAAGCGATAGTTACTCAAGATTCCGAGTGAAGCAACGTCCTTATAATGTGGTTTTAATCGTTCCTACTGGGGTAGGAGCGTCGATTGGCGGTTATGCTGGAGATGCGCTCCCGGTGGCTAAGGCGATCGCGTCAATCTCCGCTCGTCTCATTACTCATCCTAATGTCCTCAACGGCGCACAATTATACTGGAATCTGCCCAATACTTATTATGTTGAAGGATTTGGGCTTGACAAATTTGCCAATTTATGCTGGGGATTGCGTCCGGTAAATCGAAACCGGGTGGGTTTAATTCTCGATTCGGCGATCGAACCAGAATTACGTTGGCGACATTTACAAGTCGCAGACGCAGCGAGAGCAACTTTAGGCTTAAATTTGACCGATTATGTCTTGACAGATGCACCCTTAAATGTTCAACTGCGGACAGCGCGATCGGGAGCCAGTTGGGGTACAATAGGGAATCCGGACAGCTTATTACGGGCAGCAGAAAGATTAATTAAGCAAGCTGGAGCAGAAGCGATCGCCGTAGTCGCCCGTTTTCCTGACGACATGGAAACCCAAGCCTTACAAGACTATCGCCACGGCTCCGGAGTAGACCATCTCGCGGGTGCAGAAGCGATCGTTTCTCACCTGATTGTGCGTCATTTTCGCATACCCTGCGCCCACGCACCAGCTTTAAAGCCTTTACCAGTTGATCCTGATATCTCACCTCGCGCCGCAGCCGAAGAATTAGGTTATACATTCCTACCTTGCGTCCTCGTCGGACTAGCCCGCGCCCCTCAATTTATTGTAGGACAAAATCGGGCATTACCGGGCGATATTTGGGCAGAAGAAGTAAATGCCGTAGTTATTCCGGCAACCGCTTGCGGTAGTAGCGCAATTCTCAGCTTTAGTAACCTAAAAGCCAAAATTATCGCCGTAGAAGAAAATCAAACCCAGATGCAAGTTCCCCCAGAAAAATTAGGAATCAAAGCGATTCGGGTAAACTCGTATTTAGAGGCGTTAGGCGTAATTGTAGCCGATCGCGCAGGGATCGACGAGAATGCCCTACGCCCATATATGTCGTCTTTGCATTGTTTATCTCAAACCAGTGACAAACTCTAATAACTCCGAAATCGAACCCCTCACTCGAATACAAATTTTAGTCGTCATGGGGGTAACAGCAGTAATTTTACTAGCGATCGCCAAACTCTGGCAACAATTTGGCGCGATCGCCCTTTTACCTTTACAGTTTGAACCTCAAGCTTTCATATTAGGTATAGGTATGGCACTAGGAATTAGTGCTGCTAGTAGCACAGTTTATCGTTTTTGGGCTGCATACCGTCGCAGTGCAGATTACTATTTAGAATTGGTAATTAAGCCTTTGGTATTGCCAGATTTAATCTGGTTAGGGCTTTTACCTGGTTTGAGCGAAGAATTACTATTTCGGGGTGTAATGTTACCCGCATTAGGTTTAGATTGGTTTGCGGTAATTGTTTCTAGTATTCTTTTTGGCGTTCTTCACTATAGCGGTTCCCAGCAATGGGCTTATGTAATTTGGGCAACAATAGTCGGATTTTTGTTAGGTTCAAGTGCTTTACTAACAGGTAATTTGCTAGTCCCAATTATTGCTCATATTATTACGAATATGATTTCTAGCTTTATGTGGAAATTAAGTCATCAAGAATAAATCTTCTGTTCGCAATCAGAGGTTTAGTTCGCTAATTTAACTAATTGAAAAGCGAGCGATAGTTCGGCAAAAGTTGAATTGTTATTCAGTGAAATTAAAGCAAAAACTAATCGATGCGAGAAGTGTAACTAACTGAATAATAATTTTTGCTTGATGTCGAGCGACTTCTTTCTTATGAATTAAGGTGAAATTTAACTATGTCCAATTCTGCTGAATTTTTGAATTTTCTTCAAGAGCAAATTAACAATAATCAGTTTTTATCTCCAGAGGAACAAACTATTTTTTTGGAGACAGAAAAGCTAGTTGTCACTGACAAACCCTTATCAAATAAGACATCTAAAACCGTTATTTTAACACCTCATGCTTCAATTATTAGTTCTATATTTGCCCAACTAACTGAAAGACTAAATTGGATTTTTGACTTTATAAATACTGAGGAATTTTATCAAAGTCTAGCGACAGCAGTTATTAATAACGATCCTAATTCATCAGCCAAAAATCTCTTAACCGCCATCGTGCAAAAAATAGCAAATATTTTCAATGATTATCGCGTAAATGTATTTGTTTACGGGACGCTCCTTCCAGGAGAAATTAATCATTATCTGATGGCAGGTTCGGTATTTTTAGCAGATGATAGTCTGGCAAATGCCGAACTTTATAATGCCAGCAAATATCCAATTCTAATTATTGGTAAAGGCGTCGTTCATGGCAAACACTATCAAGTACCTTTAAAAAATATGGAAGCTTTAGATAAACTTGAAGAACATCCTAATTACTATTGCCGTGAAATTTTAACTTTAACTAGTGGTAAGCAAGCATGGGTTTATCTAGGTAAAAAAAGTTTGGTTCGAGATTTACCGAGAATAACTAGCGGTAATTGGTACAAACGTTAAAATGAGTTATTAATAGTAGAAATTGGGGTAGGAGTAGCAACAAAGAAAAGCTATTCTCCCCAAGGAATCCGGATCGCGAAGGTCGTTCCCCGTCCGAGTTTTGAGTGACATTCAATCTTTCCATTGTGTTTTTCTTCAACAATTTGCCGTGCGATTTTTTCTACTGAGGCGATCGCTGCTTTTAATGACTTCTATTGCTTGGGTTATTTCTTTTAATTTAGCTGCTACCTTACCTTTTATTAACATTCCTTCCGCTTGAGCAAAACCTGTGTTAATATCTGCACAAATCCCACAATGCCAAAGATAAAATCCACCGTTCCAAATTGCATCTTGCATGAGGGCGATCGGTTTGCCTTGAATAATATTTTGTAAATCTTTTGCTAATTGAATGATAGATTCTAAAGGTACATCTTTACCTGCAAAACCGTATTCGTGGGGATGTAAGAAAATACGTTCAAAATCTGGTTCCCCATCTGGTTTACATACTCCGATAATTCCGGTACGACTTCGGGCTAAATCGCAACTACCTTCTAAACCTTTAATAGTTGTCAGTTGAGTAATATTATTGGTTAATTGGGCAGTCTTACAGAAACGTTCTTCAGTGGGTGGATGAACAAAACCTGCAATGATGCGGGCATCGCCAGCGTAAGGCGACCAAATTAATTCTAAAGTTGCGATGGGCGGACGTTTGCCGATTTGCTCTCGATAGGGAACTAATTGATTAGCTTGAGGAAAATGTTGAGGAAGATAAACAAAAGTTAAGCCAGTTTTTTCTAATAATTTTTGAGCTTGAATCAGTGATAAATTAGTGAAATCTACACCTAAGTTTTGCCAAATTTCGCTCATCGGAATCCCAAATTTAGTTGGCATACAATCGCCACCGTGCATGATAATTGGTACTCCAGCGATCGCTAACATTAAAGCAGTTATGGGCGTAACAGGTGAAGTACGATTTCGTCCATCATAAGGCGTTCCCAAGACAGTTACTAGATGTGAAGATTGCCCCTCAAAGGGCTTAAGTTTCGGTCCAATTTCGTGATAAGCGTCGAGCATTCCTGCTAATTCTTCAGCCGTGGGGCGTTTGATCCGATGAGCAATCATATAAGCGCCAATTTGGGCTGGTGTTGCTTGTGAGTGCAACATCATTTGCATTGCTTCCTTAGCTTCTGTGCGACTTAAATCTTTACTTGTATGAGCGCCACTACCGATTTTTTTCAACAATTCTCGAAATTGATTGCTCATGGTTTGTTGCTGATGGTTTCATTTTAGAGGAATGACTCAATCGATTATTCCCTGAGTAGTAGAGACGCACGATTTTAGGATTGAAACTGTAATCGCAGTTTTTCCTCTGGTGATTTAACCAACTAAAGCAGTCAAAGAAGATAGAGAAAGATTACTGAGAAAGTTGGCTTGTGGAATCATCATATCTCGAACTAGGTCGCAGAAATGTTTAATGGGAGGAATATCGAGGCGATCGCGGGTTGTCACCAAAGCCACTTCGCGACTAAAATTAGGCTCAAAATTGGTAGAACTATGACCAGATTTGCTATTATTGGTGACAATAGGACGAACGGCTAAAGTTGAATCTTGACCTGCTTCAATTAAAGCTGATTGAGGTAATAAGGCGATCGCTTTTCCTTGACGTACTACTCCTCGGAAAGCATCTAAAGTGTTTAACTCCATCACTGCTTTGAGAGTAACACCTTGACGTGCAAACCACTCTTGCACGAGGCGCTGCATTCCATAACCATCTTTAAATACGACTTGGGGATATTCCACCAGTTTTTCCCAAGGTATTTCTTGATATTCTGCTAAAGGATGATTAGCTGACATTAACACTTCGATCGCTTCATTAAATAATACCTCGATGACCATTTCTTGACTAGCCGTGAGAAAGCGATTATTCATGACAATAGCTACATCTACCAAACCATCACGCAACACTTTCAAAGCGCGATCGCTGCCTAATGCGGTTACTCGTAATTGTACCTCAGCGTAATCGCCGCAAAATTGCTGTAATACTGGCGGTAAGTAATAAGCGCAAACCGAATGAATTGCTGCGACACAAAGTTCTGGCTGTTTTCCCGCAACTAAATCCTGGATTTCGGCGATCGCATTTTGCCATTCTAAACAAATTTTGCGAGCGCGAGGAAATAAAGTTTCTCCTCCTAAAGTCAACTTGGCTTGGGAAGTGCGATGAAATAGCTGCAAACCGAGGTCGCTTTCTAAAGACTGAATCTGACGACTGATGGTAGACTGGGTTACGCCACACTTTTGTGCTGCCTGTCCAAAGTTTCCTGTTTCAGCGATCGCTAAGAATGCTTGCAACTGCTCAATACGCATGATGATTGGTAATTTGATTACATTTTGTAATTTTTTTGAAGATAGCCTATTTTTTTTTGTAGTTCGGTAGAGCTTGATACAGTAAAAAGAATTTTTTATGCGCGATCTGCATAATTGAGGTTGACAAATGCGCCGAATCAGACAAATAACAAAAATGCCAGTGCTTTCAACATAATTCGCCAGGATTCCCCCACCTCGAAGCTTTGCTTTTTTTAGCTCACAAAGCGCAGGTGGAGGGAGGTATGGCGAGATGGATAAAATATGGAGTCAGACAAGACCCCCCAAAGACTTACGACTACGCTAGGATAAACAAAAGTCGTAAGAACCAGGAATGTTGCAAACCCTAACCGCCAAACTAAAACTAGAAGTCACTTCCTTTTCAAAAAGAAATGCTACGTCGGGCTTGTTTGGCATATCGGGATGCACTTAACTTTACCTCCGAAATTGCGTACCAAATGGAAAAATTGTCGATATTTTAAGTGAGAAAAAGTTGAGATTACGAGCGATCGCCAACTAAATCTCGCTCTTCAGCTTCATCTAAACCAGGCTGAGAGTGTCGTCGAAAATTTTGCGCCAAAACACCGTACTTCGGTGCAAATACCATCGCCACTACAAAGAAAATCGTTAAAAGTACGACAATTGCGCCACCTGTGGAGATATCCAAATGATAGCTGAGGTAAGTTCCCAACACACAAGATAAAACACTGGTTGCCAGGGAAATTAAGAGCATATAATCAAAGCGATCGCTTAACAAGTACGCCGTCGCCCCAGGTGTCACCAGCATCGCAATCACCAAAATAATCCCTGCGGTTTGCAAAGCCGTGACAATCGTTAGAGCAAGCACCGAGAGCAACGTATAATACATAAATTGAGTATTTAACCCAATTGCTTTAGCATGATTAGGGTCAAAACAAAATAGTAACAAGTCCTTACGTCGCAACAAAATCACCAGCAAAGTTATCGAACCTGCAATCAAAGTTTGAATAATATCTTCCTGAGAAATACCCAACACATTGCCAAAGAGAATATGAAACAGGTCAATATTACTAGGAATTTTCGTCACCAAAACAATCCCAAAGGCAAAAAAACCCGTAAACACCACCCCAATTACTGCATCTTCTTTCAGACGGGTTTTTGATTTGATATAACCAATCGCTACTGTAGCCCCAAAGCCAAACAAGAAAGCTCCGACAGCAAAAGGAATATTCAGAGCATAGGCTACTACAACTCCCGGTACCACGGCATGGGAAACAGCATCACCCATCAAAGACCAACCTTTGAGCGTAATGTAGCAGGAAAGTACCGCACAGACGACCCCAACAAAAGCACTAACCCAAATAGCTTGAACGAGAAACCCATACTGCAAAGGTTCAACCAGCCAATTCCACAGAGGAATTACCATCATTAAATCGCTCACGCATCCACCTCAGACTTGTGAAACATCTGGCGTAAGCTAGTCACAGGTAAACCGCCGAAAGTCATTGTCAGATTCTCTTCAGTAAAAGTTTCCTCAGTAGTTCCCGAAGCCAGGATAGTTTGATTGAGGAGAATCGTGCGATCGCAAAATGTGGAAATCGAGGCAAGATCGTGAGTAGATACCAAAATCGTATGTCCTTCTGCTCGCAACTGGATCAACAGATCGATAATTCGCTTTTCAGTCTTAACATCTACCCCAGTAAAAGGCTCATCTAACAAAATCACCTTACCTTCTTGAGCAAGCGCCCGCGCTAAAAAAGCCCGTTTTTTCTGACCTCCGGAAAGTTCGCCAATTTGATGATGGCGAAAATTGCTCATTCCCACTCTTTCCAAGCTTTCCATCACCAGCCGACGATCTTTCGCACTCGGAATTCGCAGTAAGTTCATGTAGCCATAACGCCCCATCATCACCACATCAAAGACACTCACTGGGAAATTCCAGTCCACTTCGTCTGATTGAGGTACGTACGCCATCAACTGCTGCTTTTGCGCTTTTTGGACAGAAAAACTACCAATCCGAATCTTTCCCTGGCTGGGCTGTAAAAAGCCCATAATTGATTTAAATAAAGTAGACTTACCGCCGCCGTTTGGTCCCACTAAACCAGTAATCGTGCCAGGTTCTACAATGCAGTTAGCGTTATAAAGAGCTAATCGAGCATTGCTGTAAGTGACGCTCAGGTTATCCACTGTAATGCTAAAAGGTTGAGTCATAGTTTTCATAAGCTTGCTAAATATTTTCTGGAACTACCGAGAATTGCTACCTGCTAACAAACCGTTAGTAATCGTGCGAGCATCGTATTCCAGCAAATCGATAAAAGTCGGCACTGGTCCTTCTTCAGTAGAAAGTGAATCTACATAAAGGTTGCCACCGAACCGCGCTCCTGTCGTTTTTGCTACTTGCTTTTGTCCTTCGTCGCTGACGGTGCTTTCACAAAAAATTGTTGGCACATCGTTGTTTTCTACCTTATCGATGACAGATTTTACCTGTTTAGGTGTAAACTGCTGTTCGGCATTAATCGGCCACATATAAATTTCTTTGAGGTTATAGTCGCGAGCTAGGTAGGAAAATGCACCTTCACAACTAACTAGATAGCGCTGCTTTTCAGGTACCTTTGCTAAATCTGCCTGAAGTTGAGCGTCGATTTCTTTGAGTTTTTCGCTGTAAGCTGCCGCATTTGCGTTGTAGGTGTCGGCATTTTCGGGGTCTAATTCCACAAAAGCTTGGCGAATATTCTCGACGTAAACTAGCGCATTTCTTGGTGACATCCAAGCGTGAGGATTAGGTTTGTCAGTATAGGGTCCTTCAGCAATGGGAATTGGCTCAATTCCTTCAGTTAGCAGCACTGAGGGAACATCTTCTACATTACCTAAAAACTGTTCAAACCAACGCTCTAAACCCATTCCATTATAAAGAACTAGGTCGGCATCTTGAGCTTTGGTAATGTCGCTTGGTGTGGGTTCGTAACCGTGGATTTCTGCGCCGATACGAGTAATTGATTCCACGACTAGTTTGTCACCTGCTACGTTTTGAGCAATGTCAGCTAAGACGGTAAAGGTGGTGAGGACTTTCTTTTTACCTTCTGTGTTCGCTGGTTGGTTGCTAGTAATCTCAGTTGTCTCTTCTGAGGTTGCAGAAGGTGAATTTACTTCTGTCCCGCTACAGCCAGCTAGCCAGACTCCTAGCGCTAAACTGAAGGTAAGAACAATGCCCCGTGGAAAGAAAGTTTTTGTCATTGAGCTATGGTTGAGCTTGGTTTCATATTTGTCTCATTTTTCATATTTATCTCATATTCTTCTCCTTTGGTCAAGTAGGGGCAATCCCCCCGCGATCGCCCCTACTTGCAAATTAATCGATTCGGACTTAGGCAAAAACCCCAGCGAGTAAGATGTTTGAGTTAGGCGATCGAGATTATCGCTGATTTCAAGTAAAGTAAGACGAAGATGAAAGATAACAAAAAAGCCCGTCGATGCGGGCTAGAAGGTGAATTTAGCGAATTTGATTCAAGTATTTAGAATCGGAATGTAGTTCGTAGCGTACCGATAAATATGTCGCTATTACTAGCATTTTGGTTAGGAGAAGGTAGCCAAATTACGCCGGGAGTAATGGAAATATTATCCGAGACTCGCATTTTGTAGAAAGCTTCAACGTGAAAAGCTAAGTCATCTTCAAAATCTTCATCACCAGGGATTTCAAGATCGATTAAAGTAGGTGCAGCACCACCAACAAAACCTAAGAGATTACCTTCACCACCGAAGTTGGGGAAACCAACGTTAACAGCGAAGTTCAAGATTCTTGCGTCACCTAAACCAACTAAACGAGCATCAGTTAAACCTACCCAACCGTTGATGATAAAGTTGGGGCTCAAGCCGAGAGAAGCTTCGATACCGTAGGAGTTGGAGACAACGGGGGTATTCAGTTGTGCGGCGCTCAGTTCGGTAACATTGGAGAGTTGAGCGGGGTTAAGATTAGCATAGGCGGTTCCGGTACCGCCGAGGACGAAGCGGTTGGGGAAATCGCTAGCGCTAGTACCGTCGTAAGCGTGGACGTAAGTTAATCCTAGTTTGTAACGAGTACCAAAAACAAGTTGGGCGATCGCGGAATAGTTTCCGTTGAATAAACCTGCACCTTCGGAAGGATCTTCGGCTTCGTTGGAAATATATCCTAAGTCTAGGCGAATACTGTTGCTGGGTCGGTATGCTAAAGCTGCACCTGCACCAAACGGTCCAATACGATATATTGGGTTACGTTCGGCGAAACGAGAAATCGCATTTTCACCACCTGCACGACCTTCAAAAAAGGGGTTGACAGTATCGACATAATAGTGGTGGAGTCCATTATTAGCGATTAGTTCGACTGAAGCGCGATCGCCTAACGGAAAACGATAGCGTAAAATGTCGATAATGACATCATTACCGTTACTACCATCATAAGTAAAGCGTCCTTCTTGAGTAGCACTGGAACCATCGTCAAAAACTGTTCCTGGAAGCAACAACTCTGCATTACCAGCTTGTAAACGAGTTTGCAGTAAGTCTCTCCCAGTAAAACTGGTTAGGAAATTGAGACGGACGCGATCGTGTAAGACTGTATTAACATCATCGCCTACATCCTCACCGAAAGCATCAGCCACACCAACGATAACTTCTCCGGCTAATTTAGTAGTAGTTGAAAACTGATTGTCTTCGAGAAAAGCTACTCTTGCTTCTAAGTCGTCTACTCTAGTTCCTAAAGTAGCTAATTCTGCTTCAAATTCTTGAATTAAACGCCGCAAAACTACTAAATCTTCTTCGGTGACAGATGAAGTAATAGTCGTACCTCCACCTTCACGAATTCGGGCTGCTAAGACTTCTAAACAAGCATTTAAACCTGCGGCAAATTCGTAGCGAGTTAACGCCCGATTTCCTCGAAATGTACCATCAGGATAACCTTGAATACAGCCGTAATTATTAACTAAATTTCGCAGTGCTTCATAAGCCCAATCGCTAGGAGAAACGTCCCGTAATTGGTTAACGTTCGTAATCTGTTCCATTGAGTTACTATCAGGAAGATTCAAAAATTCCTCAGTTGGAGGTAATTGATTTTCCTGAAGTTGATTGACTTGGGGAATTTGCTCTATCTCTTCGTTGTTGAGAAATGGCGTTTGACTGTAGAAAACGGGGGAATTTGTGGTTTCTTCAATTGCCTCGGATGCAGTTGTGGTTATTTCCGTTGCTACAGTCGCTTCAATGGTTGAGTTAGCTAAAATAGAAAAGTTATCTTCAGTTGCGTTTACTCTTCCTGAGTTGACAAAAATTGCTCCGAATATTGCTGGAAAGTAAATTAAAGAAAGCCAAACTTTTTGTGGCATCTTTTCCTTTTTCCTCACACCTAAATTGCCGTTCAAAACTAACTTTTGTTAATTCAGTTAGTCTTTACTTTTATGACTAATGCCTTGTTTCACTTTAGGTTTTTGTATGCCTGGATACAAAATTTTTGTTTTTATGCAGAAGTAGGATTTTGCTGATGCACAAATGAGATTAAAATTCGTTATTTAGTTGTATAGTCGTGGGGATACTCTAACTACCAAAATACCAGACTATTGAGACAGTGAGAGAATCTTAAGCTTTCGTTTTTGGTGTTTTTTTATACTTAATATGAATATTTTATATAACGAGCGAAATTTAGCCTCACCTAAAAAAATACTCTCACAAGCTAAAGCTGAGAGAGTATCATTGATGTGGTGTGAGGAACAAAGCTTTGTTTTCTGTATCGAAAAAGTGAAATTTCATCACCGCTCGTTCAATAAGCAAACTGTGTTATCCGAGCCCAAAAATTTCTTTTATCCACTTACTTTTTCAGTTTTTTCTTGGGGCTGTGAGGATTTTCGATCGGATAATGATAACTTTTTCAAAGCAGCGATCGCGTGTAATTTTACTACTCGTTCGGAATCGCCTGCTAATTTCTCTAACGCCTCGATCGCTTGGGGTTCTCCGAGTTGTCCTAAAGAAGTAGCGATCGCTTGTTTGATTGTCGCTTCAAAGGTAGCATTTTGTCCAGAATAAAGAAACTCAATTAAAATTTGAGTAGCCTTTGCTTTCAGCGTGGGTGATTTTACTCGCCCTAACAGTGTAATAATTTGCCGACATACTTCTGGTGCTGACCAACGCAGTCCTTCTTGTAAATATTCTAAACTAGCGGTGGTTTCTGCCCAAGCTAAAGCACGAACAAGGTCTATTTTCAACACTAAAGGCGTTGCGGCTGACTTGAGGACGCGAAATAAAGCATCAGCAGCTTCATCGGTACCAAAACGTCCGAGGGCGATCGCTGCTTGACGACAAACTTCGATTGATAAGTCATTTAGCAAGGGTTTGATCTGATTAACTAAATCAAATTCTGCTAAATCCGCAGTCCGAAAACTAAGCCCGATTGCTGCTTCTTTTCTGACGGCTTTGGCTGGATCTTGAAGTGCTTTAATGAGGATTAAAGTAATGCGGCGATCGTGAAAACTACTCAAAGCTTCAATTGCGGCAGTGCGTATTTCTGGGTGGCGATCGCCAACCACTTGTAGTAAAGGTTCGATCGCTTCCGAACGGCGAATTTGCGCTAATGCTTGCACTGCTAACAGTCTAGTTTGTTCTTCGACTAGAGGCGCATCGATGGCAAGTTTTGGTAATAATAATTTACTTAATTCTTCAATTGCTGAAGTACCCAAATTTCCTAAAGCTTGGGCTGCCATTGTTGCTAATTCTTCATCAGTATCGGGATTTTGTAGCAGTTTCACTAAAGATAATACCACCGCCGGATCCTCATATTCTCCTAAAGTTCGACCTGCAAACCAACGAACTTCAGAATCTTCTTGTTCGTCTTCGAGAATTGTTAATAAAGGTGCAACTACACCTTGACCTAATTTAGGCAGCAGTTTAGCTACATCCCATCTTTGCTGAAAGTCTCCTTGATGCAAAACTTGTATCGCCAACTCAATCGCATCCGCGATCGCTAACTCGGAAAGTTCTGCGGTCGAGTTTTCTTTTTTCCCTAGTGGTAGCCGTCGTAAATAGTTACACACTTCTAACCAATTTTCTTGTTCTGCGGCTGTTCTAGCTTGCTTGAGTATTTGAGACATAGCTATTAATTTTAATCGCTCTACTTTTGGTTCAGACTAAGCATTTTTCTTGGTCTTTTCTTTTGGGCATTTTTTATTTTCAATATTTAGTTAATTTCGAGTTTATTCTCTTATTTATATGAGTAATATTTTAAACCAATCTTTAACCAATAACCAATTATTTCTCTAGATAATTATCAAAAAATTACGAACTTAATATCTTTACTTTTGCTTATCTTCTTTGTCCTCTCTAGATTATTCGCTAAATAGCATTATTTACGCTAGCTTTCTCACTTTATGCTTTCCGCGCATTAAATATATTCAAAAAACGGATAATCGCTAATTATAAGTCAACTCAATCTAAGAAAATACCAACGAAAAGAAATTAAGAAAACCAAAATTTTAACTAAACAATGAATCCACTCAAACAAGATCGATTCACCAAAAAATTCTTGTGGATACCCCCACCTCGCAGAAAGCAGGTGGGGGTTATTGAATCTTCTAACCAGCGATCGCCACCAAATCGCGCCTACCTTTTCCCAAGGACAAGTCTAAAAGATGATTTTAAAAGAAGTAAATCTCGATTGCAATAGCAATTGTCGAGTTTTCTTTCTCAAAGCAAACTTTCTCTAGAAGCTTGTTTGCTTAACAGCAAGATTCTACAGGGTCACTTTTTGTGAGGAAGCTCGGTTATTATGTTAAAACTACATAATTATAATGTGCTAACTGCAACCTAGCGAAAAAATTGTAACAAAAGTTACAAAAACCCCAGATATTTCCGCAATAAATAGTAAACAAGAAAGCCAAGAACGCCATTCGTACCCACGCGTCAGCGCAGCCATTACCCGATTTAGCTGCATAACATAATTTCACGCATATCAAAAATTTATTTATTCAAGCCAAATTTTTACCCTCAGCAAACGGGAAAAAGCATCAAAAAGCTCAAAATTAGGAGGAAATTCTGTGACACAGGCAATTACACCACCCACAAAAAACCAAAAGCTGAATAAATTTGAAAAACTTAAAGCCGAAAAAGATGGTTTAGCAGTCAAAGATCGATTAGATTATTTTGCCAAAATCGGTTGGGAAGCAATGGATAAAGACGATTTAGAGCATCGTCTCAAGTGGGTAGGAGTATTTTATCGTCCTGTAACTCCAGGCAAATTTATGCTGAGAATGCGGACTCCTAACGGTATCCTTAGCAGCACTCAAATGCAAGTATTAGCCGAAATAGTACAACGTTATGGCGAAGATGGTAACGCTGACATCACCACCAGACAAAACCTGCAACTGCGAGGAATTCGTTTAGAAGACATTCCCGATATTTTCTCTCGATTTGCCGAAGTTGGTTTAACCAGCGTACAGTCAGGAATGGACAATGTGCGTAACATTACCGGATCTCCTGTCGCGGGAATTGATGCTGACGAATTGATTGACACTCGCGATTTAGTGCAACAAGTCCAGGATATGATTACTGGAAATAGTCAAGGTAACTACGAATTTACTAACTTACCACGTAAATTTAACATTGCCATTGAAGGCGGTCGAGACAATTCCGTTCACGCTGAAATTAACGATATTGCTTTCGTTCCCGCCGATAAAGATGGAGAATTAGGTTTTAACGTCCTAGTTGGTGGTTTCTTTTCTGCTAAACGTTGCGATGCAGCAATTCCTCTTAAGGTTTGGGTTCCACCAAATCGCGAAGTAGTCGATCTTTGCCGCGCCATTTTAGAAGTTTATCGCGACAATGGTTCGCGAGCAAATCGACAAAAAGCTCGGATGATGTGGTTAATTGACGAGTGGGGAATTGAAAAATTCCGTGCTGAAGTCGAGAAGCAGTTGGGAAGAAAGTTACAAAGTGCAGCCCCAGAAGACAAAATTGACTGGGAAAAACGAGATTGTTTGGGTGTTTACCAGCAAAAGCAACCAGGATTAAATTATGTAGGTTTGCACGTTCCCGTCGGTAGATTGTACGCGCAAGATATGTTTGATTTAGCGCGAATGGCGGAAGTATATGGTAATGGCGAAATTCGCTTGACAGTCGAGCAAAATGTCATTATTCCCCATATTCCCGACTCTCGTTTGAATGACTTTTTAGCCGAACCTTTATTAAATAAGTTTTCCATCGCACCGAAACCGCTAGCGCGATCGCTAATTTCTTGTACTGGCGCTCAATTTTGTAATTTTGCTTTGATCGAAACGAAAAATCGCGCCTTAGAAATAGTTCGTATTTTGGAAGAAGAGTTAGAAATAACTCAAAAAGTTCGCATTCACTGGACTGGTTGTCCCAATTCTTGCGGTCAACCACAAGTTGCCGATATCGGTTTAATGGGAACTAAAGTGCGTAAAGATGGTAAAACTGTTGAAGGTGTAGATATTTATATGGGTGGCAAAGTTGGTAAAGATGCTGCACTGGGAACTTGCGTGCAAAAAGGTATTGTCTGTGAGGATCTTTTACCAGTTTTGCGCCATTTGCTCATTGAAAATTTTGGTGCTAAATCTCGGCAAACTTAGAGCGAAATTTGGCAATTATTAATTGGCAAGAATTGATTGAGCGTAGCTAGCAAGTACCATTAGTTGACCTTGCTCTTAGATTCAAGCTGTCTCGTGCAAATCATTTTAATTACAAATTCCAGCTTGCTGAATTCAGAAAAGCTGGAAATTTTACGACTAGAAAATTTTTTAGTCGTTATTTTTTTGTAAGTAGAATTACGATGCGTCAGCAGAATAATATTTATGCAAATTACGGATTAAATTGAAAAAATTGTAACTAAATATACGATTTTTCAAAAAAGTAAATGTAACCCTGATAGCAAGATGAAAAGTTAAGTCTATCGAGAGGAAGATTTATTTGGTTAAAGGCTTTTGTTTGTTACAAAAAATACCGAGTAATTGGCAAAAGCTAACTAACCTGGAAAAAATCCTCGTTTAAACTTAAATTGACAAATTGAAAATTAATCAAAGCAAATAATCTAATCGATAGAAGTTAACTAAACATCAAAGAAAATTTTCCAACTAGTCAGCCCAAAATCAGTAATTAGACAGATTAAATAATCTATCAGTTCGTTTGGAAGCGTTTAAAGAATCAAGGAAGGTAACAGATGCTCAAAGAATTATGGTCATTTCGCGATAGATATAAAATCTTACACATGACCTGGTTTGCATTCTTTCTCTCGTTTGTAGTGTGGTTTAACTTTGCCCCATTCGCCACAGCAATTCAGGAAGACTTAGGATTAGCACCAGAGCAAATCAAAACAATTGCTATTTGTAATGTGGCTTTAACAGTACCAGCCCGGATTATTATTGGGATGCTGTTAGACCGTTTCGGACCGAAACTAACTTATTCATTACTACTAATGTATGCGGCAATTCCTTGTCTTGCCTTTGCCGCCGCCCAAAATTTCAGCCAATTAGTAATTAGTCGCTTGGCGTTAAGTATAGTGGGTGCGGGTTTTGTAATTGGTATCCGCATGGTTGCTGAGTGGTTTCCCCCCAAAGAAATTGGTTTAGCTGAAGGAATTTATGGTGGTTGGGGTAACTTTGGTTCCGCAGCAGCAGCATTTACCTTACCCTCGATCGCCTTATTTCTAACTTTCGGTTCAGGAAATCTACTGAATTGGCGGATGGCGATCGCGCTAACAGGTATCGTCGCGGCTGTTTATGGTGCGCTTTACTACTTTAGTGTCGAAGATACTCCTCCAGGCAAAGTTTATCAAAGACCCAACCGTCAAGGCGGTTTAGAAGTTACGACTGTAAAAGACTTCTGGTTTTTGATGCTGATGAATGTACCTCTAGTTGGTATTCTCGCTGTTCTCGCTTGGCGTTTAGCGAAAATTGGATTCTTCGATACTACCGGACTAACTATCACTTTGTTAGCATTGCTCGGTTTGTACTTATTCCAAGCTTATAAGTGCTGGGACGTCAACAAAGACCTCTTAATGGGTAAAAAGCGTTATCCTCCTGAAGACCGCTACAAGTTCTCCCAAGTTGCCATGTTAGAGCTAACTTATTTAGTTAATTTTGGTTCAGAATTAGCCGTAGTTTCGATGCTACCAGCATTCTTTGAATTAACCTTTGGCTTAAGCAAACCAGCCGCCGGAATGATTGCTGCTAGCTACGCTTTTATGAACTTGATGTCTCGTCCTGGTGGTGGTTTAATTTCCGACACTTTAGGTAGCCGGAAATGGACAATGACTGTTTTAACAGGCTGCATGGGGATTGGCTATTTGCTGATGGGTACAGTGACAGGTGGTTGGTGGCTACCTGGTGCGGTATTACTGACAATGGCTTGTTCGTTCTTTGTCCAAGCAGGTGAAGGTTCAACCTTTGCGATCGTTCCTCTAATTAAGCGGCGCGTCACTGGTCAAGTTGCTGGTAACGTTGGTGCTTATGGAAACGTCGGTGCAGTAGCTTACCTCACAATTTATAGTTTGTTACCTGAAGGTGATGTTGGCAACCGCGTCTTTTTCCAAGTTCTCGGAATTACGGCTTTGATTATTACTTTCCTCTGCTGGTTTTTCCTCAAAGAACCGAAAAATTCCTTCGCCGAACATCATGAAGGTGATGAACCAGAATTGCCAGTACCACCAGTACCAACTCTTGCAGACGAGCAAACCTACTAACGGAGACAAGGGGGACAAGGGGGACAAGGAAGACAAGGGGGAATTAGAGTATAAACTGCTAAGTGTTCACTGATAACTGAACCCAATCCCCAGTCACCAATCCCCAATCCCCAGTCACCAGTCCCCATCAAAGCAGAATTATAAGAGGTGCGATCGCCATGACTGATTCTACGAAAACACTTTGTCCTTACTGTGGTGTCGGCTGCGGGTTGGAAGTTTCTCCTCCAGCCCAACCAGGAAAAGCTACCAATCGAGATAGTCAAGGAAATCCAATTTGGCAAGTGAGAGGCGATCGCGCTCATCCCTCTAGTAAAGGTATGGTTTGTGTTAAGGGTGCGACTGTTAGCGAATCTCTCGACAAAAGCCGCCTGAAATATCCGATGATGCGCGATTCTTTAGATGAGCCATTTCGCCGCGTTAGTTGGGATGAAGCTTTAGATAGAATCGTCAATCATTTGCAAACTGTTCGCTTTACTTACGGTCCGTCAGCAATTTGTATGTACGGTTCCGGTCAATTTCAAACTGAAGATTACTACGTTGCTCAGAAATTGCTCAAAGGTTGTCTCGGTACAAATAACTTTGATGCTAATTCTCGCTTATGTATGTCTTCAGCCGTAGCGGGTTATATTCAAAGTTTCGGTTCTGATGGTCCTCCTTGTTGCTACGATGACCTCGAAGAAACTGATTGTGCGTTTCTGATTGGGACAAATACGGCTGAGTGTCACCCGATTATTTTTAATCGCTTGGCTAAGTATCACAAAAAGAATCGTAAGGTAAAAATGGTTGTCGTCGATCCCCGACGCACGGATACGGCGGCAAAAGCGGATTTGCATTTAGCTATTAAACCAGGTACGGATATCGACCTTTTTAACGGTATCGCTCATTTGCTCATGCGTTGGGGTGCAATTGACACTTATTTTATTGATGAGTGTACGAAGGATTTTCCTGCTTATGCTGAGATCATTCAACATTATCCACCGGAACTGGTTGCTCGTCGTTGCGGTATTCGTTTGGATGATTTGGAAAAAGCGGCTCGTTATTGGGCTGAGGCTGATAAAGTTCTCTCTCTGTGGTCGATGGGCTTGAATCAGTCGAGTGAAGGAACGGCGAAGGTACGCACGTTAATTAATCTGCATTTGATGACTGCTCAAATTGGTAAACCTGGGTGTGGACCTTTTTCTCTCACAGGTCAACCAAATGCAATGGGTGGTAGAGAAGCCGGGGGATTGGCTAATTTGTTACCAGGCTATCGTCAGGTGAAAAATCCTCAACATCGCGCTGAAGTTGAACGGTTTTGGGGTTTACCTTCGGGTCGCATTCCGAGCGAAAATGGACTTAATGCTTGGGAAATGATTACTGGTTTGGAAACTGGAGATGTCCAATTTCTCTGGGTTGCAGCGACTAATCCGGCGGTGAGTATGCCCGATATCAATCGTACCAAAGCAGCTTTGCTCAAGTCGCCTTTTACGGTGTATCAGGAAGCTTATTATCCCACGGAAACGGCTGCTTATGCTCATGTTTTGCTACCTGCGAAGCAGTGGAGTGAGAAGACGGGAATTATGACTAATTCTGAACGTCGAGTTACCTTGTGTCCAGCTTTTCACCAACCCCCAGGTGAAGCGAGGGCAGATTGGGAAGTTTTGGCGGAAGTTGGTCGTCGCTTAGGTTTTACTGAAGAGTTTGCTTTTGCTAGTTCGGCTGATGTTTATGCTGAGTTTGTGCAATTGACGCGGGGACAATTGTGCGATATGACTGGACTTAGCCACGAGTTCTTGGCGAAATATGGTCCGCAACAGTGGCCCTTTCCAGAAGGTTCCGAACCGACAACGGAAAGTAAGCGTTTGTATACTGATTGGCGGTTTAAGACTGCTGATGGACGGGCGCGATTTGGGGCTTTCCACTCGCGGGGATTGGCAGAACCACCCGATTCTGATTATCCTTTTGTCTTGACAACGGGACGACTTTATGGTCACTGGCACACCCAAACTCGCACGGGTAGAATTGAGAAAATTACGAAGATGCACCCAAATCCGTTTTTAGAGGTTCATCCTCGCGATGCGAGTAAGTTGGGTGTTGAAGATGGTTGTTTGGTGGAAGTGCGATCGCGTCGCGGTCTGAGTCGTTTACCTGTTAAAGTAACTAAAGCGATCGCTCCGGGTACAGTTTTTGTCCCGATGCACTGGGGCGAACTTTGGGCGCAGGATGCTGAAGCTAATGCTTTGACTCACCCTGAATCTTGTCCCTATTCTAAGCAACCCGAATTGAAGGCTTGTGCAGTACAGATTGTACCTGTTACAGCAGAGTTAGATTCTCTTCCCGCCGAGGAAAAGTTAACTCCAGTTAATAAGTTACTTTCTTTAGTTGTGGGCGCAAGCGAAAGTTAATCGGCTCGATCTATAGTTATCCGATTGGTAATTTTAAATTAAATTTTGGCTAGGTTTTGAGTTTGTTAGTTACTGACTTAAAGAAGTTAATTTAGTTGGAAAATTACCTGCTAAAATATTTTTAAGTTCTTTCGCCCAAAACTTGCCAAACATTAGTTTGACTAGGTCTTGCTGAATTTTGAGTTAGGTTTTCTCCTGCTAGCAAAATAGCAATAAGAGGTAAAGAACCAAAAATCAATGAACTTAAAACTACTAAGAAAACTGTCGAGACTCTTTTTTGGATTCGGATTGCTTCCGAATAAGAAGAATTAAATTTTATTTCGCTAGTAAGTTCGTGCGCGTTCATCGTTATCTTCCTAATATTTACTAATTTTGCTTGGGATTGAGGTTTGACTTCTGATGTCCCAGATTTCCAGTCCCTATTTTAAATTTAAGCAAATGTAGCGAATGTTACAGAAAGTTTTAACTAAATGTAAAAGAGTTTACATATTTTCTTAAGATTTTGCCTAAAGGCGATCGCCAATAGATTGCTAAAACTGAGACATTGCAGGAATGAAACATGAGTAAATTTTTTGACTTTGAAGCCGATTTTGTCGATTCTCTGCGCTGCATTCCCATGCAAGTGCGTTATAAACTAGATACTTGTGGCGTGAAACTGAAGCTAAACCATTGGCATCAATTCAGCGAAGAAGAACGACGGACATTAGTCGAAATCCCTTGTCAGACTGAATCAGAAGCCAGAGGATATCGAGAATATTTACAAAATTTAGTCACAAGATATACAGGTAGCGAAGCCAAAGAACTAGCGATTGCCGAACATCCTCCCTGGTTAGATGGGGAGACAGTACCCACTGATACCCAAATTAAAGCACAAGAATTCGGAGTAGCGATCGCCCCCCAACAATGGGCAAATTTAACTCCCCTCCAACGCTTCGCTTTAATTAAACTTTCTCGCCCTTCCCACGAAAACAAAAACTTTTATCCTGCCCTCAAAGAATTCCACTTGATTTAAGTATTAATAAAGTGAAATACAATCTGTTTTATTTACCAAAAATTAACTATAAAAAAGCTATAAATAATTGATAAAGTGTTTGTCATTTAAACACAAATATTAGTAATTAAAATTCTGGAGGGCGATTATCGCGATCGCTATTTATTATTCGCTGCTATATATCTAACTTAGCAATTTATTTTTATTGAAATAAACTTTTTGAATTTTACTAATAGCTTACTTCTTCGTTGACAAATCACTGATTTTACTAACCATAAGCTTCCTGAGATTTGAGTAAATTTTTCAGCAGCAATCTGAATAGAAAAGTCAAATGATGCTGTCTAACAGAATACAAATTTTCCAAGATTAACCCAACTAAACAGAAAAAATTACTTTTTGGTAAAGATATTTAACTCAAAGTATCGGCTTTGTTACCATATTTCAGTCTATTGATAGTTGAATAACTAGTGAAATTAAGCTTAAAATAGCGATTGATTGTCGCGATTTTAATTATCGTAAAAATAATTAAAATCGCTTAAAACTTCTTAACACACTTATTTAAGATCGGAAAAAATAGGAATGATTAATTCTTTTTTAGTAAATTATTTTATACCTCACGGTCATTGCTATTTGTGGAAAACCGGACTTGTAGGTCTACATACTAGCTCAGATGCTTTAATTAGTTTAGCTTATTTTTTGATACCTCTTGAGTTAATTTACATTGTCAAGAAGCGCCAAGACATACCTTTTGATTGGGTATTTATGCTCTTTAGTTCTTTTATTATTTGTTGTGGAATTACTCACGTCATGGAAATTTGGACGCTTTGGCATCCTAATTATTGGCTTTCAGGTTATCTCAAAGCAGTCACAGCAGTTGTTTCACTTTGTACTGCTTGGGTGGTTGTAGAATTGATTCCTAAAGTTTTAGCAATTCCCAGTCCCGAACAACTAAAAAGGGCAAATTTAGCTCTGGAAAACGAAATTAAAGAGCGAAAACAAATTCAGGAAAAATTGAGTCAACTAACCTCAGAATTAGAAGAAAGAGTACAACAAAGAACGGCAGAATTAGAAAGAGCAAATAAACTCTTGCAACAGGAAAATAAAGAACGCTCCTTAGCAGAAGAAGCTTTACGTCAATCGGAATACAGACTTCAGCAAAAAGCTGAAGAACTGGCGATTACGCTCCAAGAACTCCAACAAGCAGAAGCTCAATTAGTGCAGAGTGAAAAAATGACATCTCTAGGGCAGATGGTAGCAGGTATTGCCCACGAAATCAACAATCCTATCAATTTTATTTATGCCAATATTCCACCAATTAACGAATATACCAAAAATTTTTTAGAATTAATTGAACTATATCAAAAACATTATCCTCAACCTGTTGCTGAAATTGCCGAAAAAATTGAAGAAATAGAACTAGATTTTATTGCCAAGGACGTTGGCAAAATTGTTAATTCTATCAAAATTGGCTCGGAAAGAATTAGAGGAATTATTAAATCTTTACGCACTTTTTCTCGTTTAGATGAATCAGAAAAGAAAGAAATAGAAATTCATGAGGGAATTGACAGTACATTAATGCTTTTGCAGCATCGAATTAAAGAAAACTCTCATTGTTCAGCAATTGAAATCATTAAAAATTATGGCGAATTACCATTAGTTGAGTGTTATGCAAGTAAAATCAATCAGGTATTGATGAATATTTTTAGTAATGCCATCGATGCGTTAGAAGAAAAGCAAAGAAAAATGAAAGCCAATACAGAGTATAATTCGTTAGAAGCAAATTTTTCTCCACGAATTGAAATTAGTACCAACGTAGTTGAAAATACGTGGGTACAAATTGAGATTACTGATAATGGTATTGGTATTAGTCCGGACGTTTGCCAAAAAATTTACGATCCATTTTATACAACTAAACCTGTAGGTTATGGAACTGGATTAGGTTTAGCAATTTCTTATCAAATTATTAACAACGAGCATCGAGGAATTTTAACGTGTGTTTCGGAACTAGAAAAAGAAACTAAATTTATTATTAAAATTCCTCTTAATACTAGCAAGAAAAAAGTTAACAACTTTTGCTCTTAAACCGTTAGTAACCGCAAAAAAGAAGAATATGACTGCTCAGAAACCAACTTTAATTATTTAATTTTTTGAACCTTTTTCCGGGTTAATAGTAAAAGCAAAAAATCCTGCTAGGATTGTAATTACGCCAGTTACCCAGAAAGAAGATCGATAGCCAAAATAATCTACTAATAGTCCGGCTGTAGCGGGACCTAAAGCTTGAGAAATACTAAAATAAGAGGTATTAACTCCTAAAATTTCTCCTTGTTCTGCCTCTTTTGTTTTTGTTGACAAAATTGATGTAACTAGAGGTCTCGGGAAAGCATTAGTTACTCCTAAGAAGGCAGCTAAAATAAAAAAGATGACAATTTCTGGAAAAGTTGGCATGAGGAGAAAAACTATGCCTCGTGCTAGCAAAGCTACGCCAAGAATATAGATAATTTTAAATTTTTGATTGAGAGGTTCTAAGAAGAAAATTTCAGTGATTACACCAAATAAGCCAATTAGAGCAAATAAAATTGCGATAGTTTGTTCTTTTTGGTTAAGAACATTAAGCAAAAATGGTTGAAAGGCGAAGGCGAAAATTGTAAAGGTAAAACCAATTAAAAAAGTTATCAAAAATAGATCGCCAAATTGCCGAGTTAAATTAAATTTAAGCAGTTGACCAAAACCCAAATCGCGCCAATTTAAAGAAAAGTTATTGTTTTCTTGTTTGGCGGGAGGAGCGGTTTCTGGTAAGAAAAATAAAACTAAAGAAGTAGCGATTGAGGCAATACCTGATGCTACTAAAAAACTCATTCCTAAAGAAGAAACTCCAGGAACTGTGGGTAAATTTTGAGCTATGTAACTTAAGGTTGGACCTGCAACAACACCTAAGCGAAAACAAGCGCCAAAAATGCCAAAAGCTTTGGCTCGTTCTTCCTTACTAGTAGTATCGCTAATTACAGCGCGAGCGATGGATATATTTCCACCTGTCAAACCATCAAAAATGCGGGCGACAAACAATAGCCAAGCCCAAGAAGTGAAAGCAGCAATGATATTAGCAATTACGGTTCCGAGGAGACTAACTACTAATACTGGTTTGCGCCCAAAATAGTCAGATAGTTTGCCTAAAACTGGTGTAGCAATAAATTTAGAGATCGGGAAAACACTGACTAACAAACTTGCCTGAAAATCATTTAAGCCAAATGTTCTTGCATAGGGATAAATGATGGGAATAATAATAGTAAAAGTAACTGAATTGATAAAAGCAACTGAGGCAGCAATCCAAAACCGGAGCGGGAGATTAAAGTTTTGCAAAAAATTCATAACTTAAGGTTATTTGTTTGATTCTGTTGCCTGCTCAATCCAATTTTCAAGTGGCGAGTGAAAGCTTCTCATTTTTTAGTTAATTTACCACTTATATTCTTTTAAATATTTTCGATCTTGCTGAACTTCTATCTCGAGAATGAAGTTTGCTTTTCAAGAGTTAGAAAAACAAAAAAAAGTTAAGTTTGCATTTTTGCTAAGATACCTAAAACTTGATTATGAATTGCGCCATTGCTAGCAACAATTCCGCGATTATTACTTAATTTCGCTCCTAAAGAAAAGTCTAAATTTTTACCGTCAAGGTCGGTGACTTTTCCCCCAGCTTCAGTAACTACGATCGCGCCCGCCGCATGATCCCAAATATTTTCTCGTCGCGAAATTTTTTCGGGTCGCGGAATACGCAAATATAAATCAGCTTGTCCTCGCGCTACTGCACCATATTTAGCCTGAGAATCCATTTGTAAAAAAGTTTGAGTAATCCCGAGTTGAGCGGCAAGCGCGTGATGTTTCGAGCGATCGCTGTGGGCTGATTCAACACTTTCAATTAAACGTAATTTTTCCCCATCTTGCCATTGATTTACTCGTATCGAAATCGACCGATCGCTATTCAGGGAAATCATCTCTGTCCCTTCACCTCGGACAGCAACGAATAAAACGCCTCGATCTTGAGTTGGTTGTTCGGGATTGAAAGGTAAACTCGGACAAGCAAGAACACCTAATCTAACCTCACCGTCCTCAATCAAGGCTAAAGCGATCGCATACCGATCGCCGCGAATAAATCCTTTCGTACCATCAATGGGGTCTAAAGTCCAGTAACGACGAGCAACTTGACCATTACCGCGATCGATCCAGACAGCCACATCCTCTGGTGTAGCAGCAGGAATCAGAGTTTTGACATATTCAGTTATTTGCAGCCAGCGAGAGTGATTCGACTGCTGCTTTAACATCGCCGCATCTTCTTCCGCTACTACCGGGTCATCAGGAAAATTTGTTTGCAAAGCTTGACAGATCGCTGCTTGACAACCAAAGTCGGCTATAGTGACCGGAGAGCGGTCTGTTTTTTGGATAGTTTGCTCGTCTTGTTGAGCGCGAACTTGCTCGCAAAGAGCAGCAGCCGAACGAGCAGCCGCGATCGCAACCTGTTTTTCAATTTGCAACATGGTGGCTTGACCAATTAAGCTAACACAGCACAAATACTAGCGAAATTTTGCACTTTTTTGACAAAACAGGATCGAATCCCAGAAAAAATTTCCAACTACCCTAGATTCCTGTAAATTTGTAGAATTGGGATGTTTCCCTGGTCAAACGACTCCTAACAAGCCTAAATTTTAGTTAGCATTGAAGCGCAACCAGGGCGTATCTTAAATAGGGATGTAGCCAATAAGCGAAGCGATTAATGTCTCAGGAAACCTCCAGCAAAAACCCCCAGACACAACAGCAGTCAAGAACCTCTGTTCCCGTCCAACCTTGGTCAGCAGAAAGTGAAGCAGATCGACTCATGGACGATCTGTTCTTGGATCTGGAAAAAATGTTAGTACGCGGTGCAAAGTTGCCCACAGAACCAGCAAAACCAGAATATGTTTCTCTACAGCCTGTTTCTGTACCTAAGCTTGTTCCTACCTCTACACCCGGACAATCCGGACAGTTGGTAGAACCATCTCCAGCAGTATCTACTCCTCAAGAAATTACGGAAACTTCTCCGGCGAGGAAGTCGAAAACCAAAACTAGCAAAGCCAAAACAAATAAATATCTAGACAAAATTCTCTTTGGTATTGCTTGTGCATCATTAGTAGCAGTGGTGTTCTGGTTAGTCACTCAAGAAAAGCTAAAATTACCACAATTTTTAGCTAATAAAGTGGGAACGACAGCTACACCATCAGATTCTCTTTCTTCAGGAGATGCCCAGTTTATTCAATATATGCTGCGATCGCTGGAAGTTATCGATCGCAAAACAGAGCAACAACAGAAAATTGCTTCTGCGGGAGAAACTTCTGTTCCCTCGGCAGCTAATCTGGCTCCTGGTGCTAATGGCGCTCCTACGGTTCTCGAAAGAGTTTACATCCCTGTCTATCCACCGACACAAACTCCTTCGGTAGTAGTCGTACCTCCCCAAACTGAGGTGGCTCCTGCACCCGCTCCGGCTCCTTCGGCGGTGCAACCTGCACCTCCGCCACCACTAACCCAAGCAGCGCCATCGCCTTCTCCTCAACCTTCGCCTTCGGTGCAAGCAGCAGCGCCATCGCCTTCTCCTCAACCTTCGCCTTCGGTACAAGCCACAGCGCCATCGCCTTCTCCTCAACCCTCGCCTTCGGTACAAGCCACAGCACCATCGCCTTCTCCTCAACCTTCTCCTTCTCCTCAAACTTCAGCAACATCACCAACTGAGGTAGAAACTACACCAGAAGAAACTGTTGCCGCATTGCCGCAACATACCTTAGTCGGATTGTTAGAATTAGGATCTCGCTCGGCGGCTTTATTTAACATTAATGGCATCACCCAACGTTTTCGCGTCGGTGAGGCGATCGGTTCTAGTGGCTGGATTTTGGTAGAAGTCGCTAACCAAAAAGCAATTATTCGCCGTAATGGTGAGGTACGCTCGATTTATGTCGGACAAAAGTTCTGAGATATCCTAGTGGCTAGTAGCAAATAACAATTAAATAACAATTAACGATGGGAATATTTGATGATTTAAGTCGGTTTCTGGAAACTAGACTAGAGGAATTTTTGCGTAATAATCCTCATTTAGAGCTACAAGCCCTAGAGGAACAACTCAAAGAACAAGAAAAAGACACCTTGCGCTTGATTATTGATTTACAGAAGCAAGAAAAAAGTTTGCAAGAGGAAATTTTGGCGATCGCTAAAGATATCCAAATTTGGCACGCTCGCATTGACAAAGCCAAAGCTGCTGGTAGACTCGATTTGGCTCAAGCTGCACAAGAACGAGAAGCTGCTCTCCTACGCCAAGGAAATCAACGTTGGGGACAAATGGAAGGCTTAAAAAAGCGTATTGTTCAAGCTAAGGAATTGGTGCGTCAAATTCAGCAACGACAGCAAGAAGTGAAAACTAAGGCGGCTGAAGCCCAAGCTGCTCAAACTGCTGCGAATGCTTCTACCTGGGAAACTTCTGGTTGGAACCAAGGATATACTACCACCAACAGTTACCGTCAAGTTGCCGATCCCCTCGAAGCTCAGTTTCAACGCTGGGAAATGGATGAAGAGTTAGAACAAATGAAACGCAATATGGGGCGCTAGTTGGGGGTTTTCAGTTAACAGTTAGCAGTGAACAGTTAGCAGTTAGCAGTTAGCAGTTAGCCGTTAGCAGTTAGCCGTTAGCAGTTAGCCGTTAGCAGTGACCAACGACCAATTAACAGCGATCGGTTTATCTCCCTTGTCTCCCAATCCCCAGTCCCCAGTCCCTAATCCCTAGTCCTGTTGATTTTAAAGGAAATTGAGCGCTTCGCTTGAGATGTAGAGCTTTCACTCAACTGAGGATAACTATTATTTCCTTCTAAACTGTTGACAAAATTATTATTTTGTGGTAATGAGTTAGTTAAATCATCGGGAGATTCTTGCCCAAGAAAAGAACAAATCCCTTTTTCATAGTTAGAAGCGATCGCCAAAAAAGCCCCAGCCAAGATAAACACTGGTAGCGGTAAGGTAATATCTTTCGCCCACTGATACAGTTCAGCTAATCCGAACAAGAGAAAGAAACTAACAATCCAGACTTTCATAGCAAAGGCTAGGGTACTTTAAGAGTATTTTATCGTTGGTCTGGTTTTTGTGCCAATTTTAGCTCCAGAAATCGCCCCGGAAAACAAACAGAAGGCATCGCCAAGATTTTAGCTGGAAACAACTCAACCAAAAACCTAACAATGCCTTCAGTGGAAAAATAGGTGCCTCAGCGAAGCCTCAGAAAAGGCGATTAGGCAAAACCTAGCGGCGCAAACAGCGATCGCCTGTATCTACCGAGATTGACAACTCCCCTGCCTAAAGGCGAGTGGATTCTCGCTTCATTGGGAGAGTCTAGCCGATACACATAGTATCAACCCCGATCTCTTTACCCTCGACGAGCATTTTTCCCGTCTGCCCGAAGGTACTTACTCACTGAGTTTAGCATCAAGCCGTCCTTATAGGACGGGGCTAATAACCCAAATTTTTCAGTAACTATACCTTCGCAGGAACCTTTTCTTCCGCAGCAATTAATTTTTCGTAAGTTTCTCTCATTTTCATCCCAACAAGCACTTGGAACAAACCGGAACCATTATTTGAGCCTGGATAATCCTTGTGCTTGAGCAACAACTCAGTCATTTCACCGTAGTGTTTAGCTCCAGTATTGCTGAGATGGCTTTCAATATAAATTAGTTCTTCCAGGTTGTCGAACTGACCATCTACTTCCAAAACCGAGACATCATGTCCGTAGTAGCTATCAGGACCATAGAAAAGTTTGATTCCTGGGAAAGCACAAGTTAACTTACGTCCACAAGGTCTCCAGTCAATCGTCGAACCTTCATCAAACAAATATACTGGCTCAAAGTTAACCACATGATCCTTTTGTAGCAAGCGCACGCGAAGATACTTACACTCTTTATCTTCAATTAATTGAGTGGGCAGTACCTGAATAACTACATCAGCGTATTCTTTTTGTGGCTCAATGTAGGCATTAAAATCTGGTCGTCTGGCATTAATCGAAGCAATCACATCTTCATAAGAGTGACCGCGTTCTGCCATATCGCGCTGAATTTTCCAATTAATTTTCACTTCATCGCTGATATCGAGATAAACACCGAAATCTACCAGCGATCGCACCCGCTCATCATATAACGGATGAAGACCTTCGATCACAATCACCTTATTTGGCTCAATTCTTTCGGGAGGATCGATTTCTCCAGTTTCGTGATTGTAAATCGGTTTGTCAATCGCTTTACCTCCTTTGAGCGCTTTGATTTGTTCGTACATCAAATCAAAATTATTTGCCTTTGGGTTCAGCGCCGTCACCCCAGCTTTTTTTCTGCCTTTACGGTCGAGACTATGATAGTCATCCAGACAGATAACCGTCATAAACTCTTCACCGAACAAATCCGCCAATCTTTTCAAAAATGTTGACTTACCGCATCCTGAGTCTCCGGCAACACCTATTACAACCACGCGGTCTGACTGCATCGTCATAGCTTCCCTCTAACGTAAAACCGATATTCTCAATATTATTCAAGCTAAACCCAACAACCGATAGGTAGGGTAATTTGTCTTTGCCCTGCTACGAGTGCGAAGCAGCAACAAAGTACAGCCTACGCGCCTAACTGTTCTTGAGGAATACGTTATGCGTTCTTGAGTAGGTATTTAATCCTAAATACTATTAGTGGATTTTACCAGAACCGAATTCCTCGAACAAGGCGATCGTAGAATTTGGAATCATCTCGCCCAGTATTTATGCTAAGGTAGTCGGTGCATTTTTTAAAGAAAAAATTAAATTGATTCATTCTTGACAGTTTATTTAGCTATCTCACACTATCCTCAGCAGAGTAACCCTAGACTATTTTTTTTCAATATCTTCCCAACTGTAGTGAGTAGGGTAGCTTCGCAATGCTAGGCTAAATAATGCACCTAGCTACTCTCTCACCAAATCGCTAACCACCAAAGCGAGCAAAGCGATTGATTAGCAGAGGGCAGATGGTAGCAGTTTTAAATTAAGTTGGGAGATATTGATACAGTGTACAGTGCTAGCACGCTGACGGGTTCTGCAAAAAATACAGAATTTCAAAGCCGCTTATTTGTTTACGAAGTTGTAGGTTTGCGTCAAAGCGAACAAACTGACAACTTGAACTACCAAATTCGTCGTAGTGGCAGTGTATTTATGACAGTGCCTTATAATCGCATGAATGAAGAAATGCGACGTATTACTCGATTGGGTGGCAAAATCGTCAGTATTAAGCCTTTAAGCGCTGATAGTCCAGTGGCAAACGAAGTTACTCAAGCTGAAAATCAAAAGCAAGAACAGAAAAGTAAGCCCATGACTCAAGCGAAAGCAAAAAAAGACGTTCCGGTAAATATTTACCGTCCTAAAAATCCTTTTGTTGGTAAGTGCATTGAAAATTATGAGTTAGTTCGCGAAGGTGGGATTGGGACGGTGCGTCACCTCACCTTTGACCTTTCGGGAGGGGATTTGTGGTATTTGGAAGGTCAAAGTATTGGGATTATCCCTCCTGGGGAAGATGAAAATGGCAAGCCCCATAAACTCAGACTTTATTCGATCGCTTCGACTCGTCACGGCGATCGCGGTGATGACAAAACTGTCTCTCTGTGCGTTCGCCAATTAGAATATAAACATCCGGAAACTGGTGAAACTGTCTACGGTGTTTGCTCTACTTTCTTGTGTAATTTAGAAGAAGGTGCAGATGTCACCATCACGGGTCCGGTAGGTAAGGAAATGCTTTTACCCGATGATGAGGATGCCAATATCATTATGATGGCAACTGGTACGGGTATTGCTCCTTTCCGCGCTTATCTGTGGCGGATGTTTAAAGAACAGCACGAAGACTACAAGTTTAAAGGTTTTGCTTGGTTAATCTTTGGTATTCCGAAAACTGCTAATATCCTCTATAAGGAAGAACTAGAAGCTTTACAGCAAGAGTTCCCAGATAATTTCCGTATTACTTACGCGATCAGCCGCGAACAACAAAATTCTGAAGGTGGTAGAATGTATATTCAGCACCGAGTTGCTGAACAGTCCGAGGAACTTTGGAACTTGATTCAAAAGGAAAAGACCCACACCTACATCTGCGGACTGAAGGGAATGGAAGATGGTATTGATGAAGCTTTGAGTAAAGAAGCCAGCAAAAACGGTGTCGATTGGTCTGATTACCAAAAAGCAATGAAAAAAGCCCATCGCTGGCACGTGGAAACTTACTAGACATTCGTAATTCACATTGTCTTGACAAAAAAAACTAAAATTGCGATCGCTTTGCCCCATCGCAACCAGTTTCTCAAGGCTCTGGCGAAACCTCAAAATTTAACACGAGCGCGTTCCCATTCTCCGCTCTAGGAGGAAAAGTGGACGCGCTCAGTTTTTGTTGATGACATTTTAGTTCGGATGTCACACCAAGCTAAAGTTGCGAGTAAGATGAAAATTAAGTTAAATTTGATTAAGATAGCTGGGCAATTAAGGCATTTCGACGGTATGAAACAAAAAGCTTGACAAAAAAACCATAATAATATCCAAAAATCAAAAAACCGTTGAGATAAGGATTTTCCCTCGTGGAAAACTATTCCCCAAATTGAAAACTAGCGGCAATACAGGGCGTAATCGCACGTCCAGTAAAGGTAAAACTTTACAAAACATTTTGAGAGAACAATAACCATTATTCAGAGAAGAATAGGCAATGAAAATTTCTTGGAGAATAGTGCTACTGTGGACGTTACCCGCCCTGGTAATCGGGTTTTTCCTCTGGCAAGGTGCGTTTGCTTCCAATCCAGCAGAAATGGGTGGTAACACAGCTAGCACTCGTATGACTTACGGTCGCTTTTTAGAATATTTAGATGCAGGTAGAGTTACTAGTGTAGACCTTTATGAAGGTGGTCGAACGGCGATCGTGCAAGCGGTTGACCCACAATTAGATAATCGCGTACAAAACTTGCGTGTAGATTTACCGACTAAAGCTCCTGAGTTAATTGAAAAGCTCAGAAAAGCAAACGTAAGACTCGAATCTCATCCCATCCGCAATGATGGTGCGTTGTGGGGACTTTTAGGTAACTTAATCTTTCCAGTTTTGTTGATTGGAGCGTTATTTTTACTTTTCCGTCGCTCTAGTAATATACCGGGCGGTCCTGGTCAAGCAATGAATTTTGGCAAGTCCCGCGCTCGTTTTCAAATGGAAGCTAAGACTGGCGTGAAGTTTGATGATGTAGCGGGAATTGAGGAAGCGAAGGAAGAATTGCAAGAAGTTGTAACTTTCTTGAAGCAACCGGAACGTTTTACTGCCGTTGGCGCTCGGATTCCTAAAGGTGTGTTGTTGGTAGGACCTCCGGGAACTGGTAAAACTTTGTTAGCAAAAGCGATCGCTGGGGAAGCAGGTGTACCTTTCTTTAGCATCTCTGGTTCTGAGTTTGTCGAGATGTTTGTCGGTGTCGGTGCTTCTCGCGTGCGCGATTTGTTCAAAAAAGCGAAAGAAAATGCTCCTTGCTTAATTTTTATCGATGAGATTGACGCAGTTGGTCGTCAGCGTGGGGCGGGAATTGGTGGTGGTAATGACGAACGGGAACAAACCCTGAACCAGTTACTCACCGAAATGGATGGTTTTGAAGGCAATACCGGGATTATTATTATCGCGGCTACCAACCGTCCTGATGTTTTAGATGCTGCTTTATTGCGTCCAGGACGCTTTGACAGACAAGTAATTGTCGATGCACCAGACTTAAAAGGACGAATTGGTGTCTTAGAAGTACACGCCCGCAATAAGAAATTAGCGCCCGAAGTTTCCATTGAAGCGATCGCCCGTCGCACTCCTGGTTTTACTGGGGCAGATTTGGCTAATTTGCTCAACGAAGCGGCGATTTTAACCGCACGTCGGCGCAAAGAAGCGATTACGATGCACGAAATTGACGATGCAGTTGACCGGGTAATCGCGGGAATGGAAGGTACTCCTCTGGTTGATAGCAAAACCAAACGTTTGATTGCTTATCACGAAGTCGGTCACGCGATCGTCGGTACGCTAGTTAAAGACCACGATCCCGTGCAAAAAGTGACCTTGATTCCACGCGGACAAGCCCGTGGTTTGACTTGGTTTGTCCCTGATGAAGAACAAGGTTTAGTTACCAGATCCCAGCTAATTGCGCGTATTGCTGGCGCTTTAGGCGGTCGTGCGGCGGAAGAAGAAATCTTCGGTCACGATGAAGTTACCACAGGTGCAGGTGGTGACTTACAACAAGTAGCAGAAATGGCGCGACAAATGGTCACTCGTTACGGGATGAGCGATTTAGGTCCGCTATCTTTAGAAGGACAAGGTGGAGAAGTGTTTCTTGGTGGCGGTTTGATGAATCGTGCTGAGTATTCTGAAGAAATTGCTACTCGGATTGATGCTCAAATACGCGAAATTGCCGAACGCGGTCATCAGTTAGCCCGCAAGATTATTCGGGAGAATCGCGAAGTAATTGACCGTTTAGTAGACCTTTTAATTGAGAAGGAAACTATCGACGGTGAAGAGTTCCGTCAGATTGTTGCTGAGTACACTGAAGTTCCTGAAAAAGACCAGTTTGTACCTCAGTTATAAGTTCGAGAAATAAGCTCAAATTCGGTTAGTTAGTCATCGGCTGGTTTGTAATTATCATTGGTTTGGAGGTAGTTGAGATCGCCTCCATTTTTTCTTTGTTGACAAGCAAAGATAAGGCAGTTTAGGTAACTAAATCTGCCTCGATTTTTAGTTACAAATTTTATTTAACAATCGAACCAAAATCTGCTAAAATTCGAGCGTGATTGCGCAACAAACCTAATAAATTTAAGCGATTTTCCTGAACTTTTGCATCTTCAGTCATGACTAAAACGCTGTCTTCGCCGTCAAAAAATCTGCTGACTGTGGGCGCAATTTTGGCTAATTCATCTACTAATAATTGATAGTTACGTTCGGCTTGGGAAGCTTTAGTTTTGGGGAGTAATTCTCCTAATGCGTCGTAGAATGCTTGTTCGGAAGATTGCTCGAATAATTCTGGTTTAACAACTTGTTTGGGTTCGAGTTGTTTGGTGTCTAAATTGCCTTTGACTGCTAAACGAGCCGAACGATTCACGGTTTCATAGATTGCATCCATTTTACCGTTATTGCGGATTTTTTGGAGGAATAAGGCGCGCGATCGCACATCTAACAAATCTTCTAAAGCTTTTTCGGTGTATTCGGGATCGTCTTCTCCTAACACCGCATTGACTAAATCGTAGTCGATTTTCAGGTCGTCTTGTAGTAACGTGCGAATGCGCTGCAAAAAGAATTCTTCTAAGTTGGCTACGGGATTTTCTTTGTCTGGATGTTCCTTAACAAAATCTGCGGCAATTTGCTGTATATTTTGATACAAATTAAATTTTAATTCCGAGTTCCAGGTAATATTAATAATCGCATTAGCGGCGCGGCGCAAAGCGAAGGGATCGGAGGAACCTGTGGGGATCGTTCCCAAGCCAAAAATACTGACTAAGGTATCGAGGCGATCGCTAATTCCGACGATTTGACCTGTGAATGTTTCTGGTAAAATATCATCTGCCCCGCGAGGTAAATAATGGTCAAAAATCCCGTTAGCGACAACTTCCGCTTCTTGGCTAGCAAGAGCGTATTTTTGTCCCATAATTCCTTGTAATTCTGGGAATTCGTAGACCATTTGCGTAACTAAATCGGCTTTACAAAGTAGGGCAGTACGAGATACTTGTTCGCATTTTTCTTGACTTAAATTTAATTCTTCTGCCAAGCTTAAAGCAATTTTGCCGATGCGTTCCACTTTGGCAAAAATTGAACCTAAATCTTCCTGGAAAGTAATTTTTTCTAGTTGCGGAACATACATTTCTAACGGCTTACAAAGATCGGCTTTATAGAAAAATTGTGCATCAGACAAACGGGCGCGAATTACTCTTGCGTTACCCGCAGCAATAATCTCTCCTTTTTGGGGATCTCCATTAGAAATAGTGATAAAGTTAGGCAAAAGTTTGCTTTTTACGTCGTCACTTTCTTTGACAGGAAAATAGCGCTGGTGACTTACCATCACAGTAGTAATTACTTCCGTGGGAAGACTGAGAAATTCTTCATCGAATTTACCCACAACTGCGGTGGGATATTCCACCAAGTTAATAACTTCTGCTAGTAAATCCGGGGAAATATCAGCCACTCCATTAATTTTTTCTGCTTCAGTTTTGGTTTGCTGCTGAATTTTCTGGCTGCGGACTTCCGGGTCAACTTCAATATAAGCTGTTTGTAAGGTTTCCACATATTTAGAAGCGTGAGGAATAGTCACAGCTTCCGGATGCAAAACCCGATGTCCCCAAGATAGGCGATCGCTGACAATCTTACTCGAACCATTGACCAATTCTACTGGTAAAATTTCCTCATCTACTAATGCTACCAACCAACGAATCGGTCGAGAAAAGCGTAAGTCACCATCTCCCCAACGCATAAATCGCCTTCCTTCCAACTTAGCGATCCATTCGGGAATTAATTCGTTTAAAATCTCCTTAGCAGCACGTCCGGGAATCTTCTTTTGTACAAAGACAAATTCTCCCTTTTCCGTTTCCCGAACTTCTAAATCATTTAATTCTACCTCTTGTTTGCGAGCGAATCCTTCAGCCGCTTTGGTGGGTTGACCATTTTTAAACGCTACTTGCGCGGGAGGTCCTTTTATTTCCTCTTCTCTGTCAGGTTGTTGAGAAGGAAGTCCCTGAATCATCACAGCGAGACGACGAGGAGTACCATAAACATTAATCCCCTCTGGAGTCAAAAATTCTGACTCTAAGCTTTGGGGAATGAGATGTTTCCATTGCGCGATCGCGCTAGCAACAAAATCTGCGGGTAATTCTTCTGTACCAACTTCTAATAAAAATGCAGGCATAATCGAGAAATTAATTTAAGGGTTAGAGACGTTAGAGCTAACGTCTGTACATTTTATCGCGTTTGTCACCTGAGAAAAGTTTCTCGCTTGGGAAGGAAGTCAAGCAGGTGCTAAATTGACAGCGAGGAATAAAATTACTACTCAAAACCAAGTTAGCGATCCCACAGTGGAAAAAGATGCTGTAGAAGAAATCAGCGATCGCTACACTGAAACTAAGACTCTCGATCCGAAAACGGAAAAGGAATTAGGTAAAGTCGAACGTGCAACTGAAAACTTGACACTGGGGATCGAAGATGCTTCTTAAGCTAAGTCTTTGAGATTGGGTAACTCAGTGAGATTGAATTCTTCGACAAACTTAGATTTACGGTGATGTCTGTTTGTCTGTAGAAGTAAAATCTCTTTTACCCAGTTTTCCCTAACTTGTCGCCTTTCCCGTTTTTATTAAAATAATTTAAGTTTTGTTTCTTTTGAGTAAGAAAACCTTTTCTTTTATTTAATCTTTTTTTATAATTTGTGTAAAACATTATAATCACCATTGGAGTAGAAAAAGCGGGAAAACAGCGTATTAAAAATCACGTTTGCTAAAAAAAAGATTTTCCAAAAACTATTTTTGAGGCGCTCGTCCTATGGCTAGAGCTATTGTTAATTTGACAGGCTCATTAGTAGTAGAAGAAATAGACAGACTACTAGGAGCTTACCCGGACGGACATATCTATAATACCACTTTTGCTAATCCGGGATTGCGGCGACGGTTAGCAGCATTTGTACTTAGCAAAGTTCGGAATCGCTATGCAGTTTTAGAAGACAACCAAGGAAGACCAATTTATCCAAATTTTCAATCCGCTTCGTTAGAAAAAAGATTACATATAGAAGAAATAATTAAACAAGGTATAGAATTAATTATTTTCGAGAATAATCCAAATAAATACTTCAATTAAACCGAGGAGCGATTCGGAGAAAAGTAGAGACGCTTTCTCCTACGTCTCTACAACTAATAACTGTTAAGCCACCCCCCAAATTTTCAGATCCAGGTTACCACCACTAACGATAAATTGTCCATCAGGGCTAACAGCAACCGCTTTTACACCTCCAGGATGAGCATCAATAGTGCGTAATAATTCTCCGGTTTGCAAATCCCAAATTTTGACAGTACGATCGTCGCTACCGCTAATAATTATCCGTCCATCGGGACTAACAGCAACACCATTAACTGGTTGAGAATGACCTGTAAGTTGATAATACAATTCTCCGGTACGGACATCCCAAACTTGAATATTATTGTTGTTACTACCACTAACAAGAGTTAAACCATCGGGACTAACAGCGAGAGATGTTACTTGAGAAGAATTTTGATTCAAAGCACCGAGTAACTCTCCAGTATAGAGATTCCAAATCTTAATATTAGTCTCGTAAGCACCAGTATAAAGCCTTTGTCCATCTAAAGCGATCGCGATCGCGCTTACTCCCGCAGAAGATTGATTCAAAGGACCGAGTAATTCCCCAGTATAGAGATTCCAAATTTTCAGATTACTCTCTTGTGAACTAGTATAGAGAGTTTCTCCGTCCAGAGCGATCGCTACCGATGTAACTTGATGAGAAGATTTATTCAGCGCACCCAACAATTCCCCACTATCAAGATTCCATAGTTGAATATTACCTTGAATCGAACTGCTAACTAAAGTTTGTCTATCCGGACTAATAGCTAAGGAAGTAACTCCCCCAGAACTATGCACATCTAAAGTATGAATACACTCGAAAATCAAATAAGGAGTAAATTCTACTAAAGCGAGAGAAATGGTTTGACGGTTATTATAATCTCGCAACTGTTTATAAGCAGCTATTTGTACTTCCTGACTGGAATCGTTTAAACCTTCAAGCAAAACATTTGTTGCTTTTTCGAGATCCCCTGCAGCCTCTTGCAAAACTAAAATTTTCTCTTCGCTTGAGGAACTATCTAAGCTTTCCTCAAAATTACCAACGGGTTTTGAAACTGGATTTTCGCTAGCAACTGTTGACTCTGTTGGTGTAGGTTCAAAGTTTTCTACTACCTCAGAAATATCTCCTAAAGTCAGATCGTTTTCTTGAGGGTTATTAAAGTCAAATTCTTGATTGGGAGAATTTTCTTCGAGAAACGCTTCAGTCTCGCCAAAGTCAAATTCTGTCTCATCTGAGGCTTCTGACTCTACTTCTGCTTGCTCAGAAATACTACCGAGAGCAATTATATTTTCCCCTTCAGCTTCTTGCTCAGAAGATTCATCTTCATCTTCATCAAAAGCTACCGACGAAGCTGTTAAAAGATCGGGAGTTGCTATTTCACTTTCGACATCATTCTCTTCTAACTCCTCTGTCGTAGAAGCAAAAGGATTAACTGTAGCCACCTCACTGGGAAAATCTGACTCAGCAGTTTCCTCCTCTGACTCAGCAAAAGGATTAACTGTAACTTCCTCTACTGGCTCAATTGGGACTGAATTTAAGTTTAAATCTGGATTTTCTGACGGGAGATCCTCTGGTAAAGATTTCTCGATGCTCGAAATACCGGCTTTAAGTGCGTCATCCTCCGACTCAGAAACAGGAGGAGGTGGTGGTGGTGGAGTTTGACTCCGAGGCTGTTTCGCTTTTTTGGTAGCAGATTTAATTGCCTCAATTAACTGTTTTTTATTAAAAGGTCTTTCTATATACTCAAAATACTGGAAAGCTTGGGGAATTTTGGCTGCGATTTCTTCTTGACGGCGACACATCATTACCACAGCCGTTTTCTGGAGTTGTTCATCAGTTTGCATTTTTTGATAAAGTTCCCAACCGTTTATTTTTGGTAGCTTCCAATTAAGAAAGATAAACTTAGGCTGTTGGGAGCGGATTTTAGTTAGTGCTTCTTCTCCATCCTCAGCTTCGAGGATTTCGTAGTTACCACTAGGTAACATTTTAATCACTCGCATCCGCACATCACTGTTGTTTTCCACGATCAGGATTTTATGTGCCATGACCTTATAGTAGTGCTACTAATAACGATTTTATGCCCAAAATCAGTAAGAATAAGATTGCCAACCGCGATTTTAGCGTTTGACAATAATAGCTTACCTGTTAGAGAGCGAGCAGCGATTAAGCTAGATCCTAGTATCCTTGGGAGCGATCGCCGAAAATTCTTTCACACCAGTGAAATTACTGACAAAAATGATTTTTCTCTGTCAAACACAGGGGGTAGCAGCTATAACAGAAGACATAATCATCGGGATTTGAGATCCACAGTAGAATCATGCAGTTGAAAAAGACTAATCCCAAAAGTGGATTTACGCAAAATCCTCCCCTCAAAGTTTACAATCGCCAAGTCCCTCTACGACTTGTCCTTGTCGTTCCCTTTATCTTACAAATTTTTGCCGCAGTTGGCTTAACTGGTTGGTTTTCCTTGCGTAATGGTCAGAAAGCAATTCAAGAGGTTTTAACTCAACTCAGTAACGATACTGCTGTGAAAATTGACCAACACGTGCAAAATTATTTTAAGATACCTCATCTAGTTTTGCAAATCAATGCTCAGGCGATCCGCAATGGAGATTTGAATATTAATGACTTCCAAAGCTTACAAAGAATTTTTTATTCCCAAATCCATCTTGATGAGTCTGTAGATAACGTTTATATCGGTACTGAAAATGGTAATTTTGTTAGTGTTCAGCGATTACCTAGCGGCAAAACAGTCCTGAAAATTAAAAGTAATTATACCGGGATAAATCGCTTTATTTATAACCTTGATGAACGGGGAAATGCGATCGAATTTGTGGAAGAAATTGAATACGACCCTCGCGAAAGACCTTGGTATCAAGCTGCAAAATCAGTAGGTAAACCTACCTGGAGTCCAATTTATCATTCTCACTATTTAGGAGTGCTACAAATTACTCCCGTTGTCCCCGTTTATACACCAGATAATGAATTTCGCGGAGTTTTAGCTGCTAATTTAATTTTATCTCAAATTAGCATTTTTTTAAATAATTTAAAAATTGGGGATTCTGGCGAAGCTTTTATTATCGAAAGAACTGGAGAGTTAGTTGCTAGTTCTACTGAGGAACAGTATGCAATTGATACACCAGAAGGCGAAAAACGACTTTTAGCTACTGACAGTCAAAGCGAGTTAATTCGCTCAACAATGGCAAATTTATTGCAAGAATTTGACGATCTAAATCAACTTCAAGCTAAAAATAATTTTCATTATAAATCAGAAGGAAATCGCTATTGGGTACAAGTGACTCCTTTACGAGATCGATATGGTTTGGATTGGTTGACAGTGGTTGTTGTACCTCAAGCTGATTTTATGGAGAAAATTAATCAAAACACGCGGATGACGATTTTGTTGTGTTTAGCAGCTTTGAGTTTAGCTACTTTATCAGGTTTGCTTACTTCGGGTTGGATTACGAAACCAATTCTGAATTTAAGTCAAGCTTCTTCAGCAATAACTAATGGAAAATTAACTCAAAAGGTAACTCCGGTGAAGATTACTGAGTTAGCTATTTTAGCTGATTCTTTTAATCAGATGGCGGAACAAATTCACTACTATTTTACCGCTTTAGAACGAGCCAATCAAGAGCTAGAGAATAAAGTAGAACAACGCACTGCCGAGTTGCGTTTAGAAAAAGAAAAATCGGAAAAATTACTTTTGAATATTTTGCCAAAAGTAATTGCTGAACGTCTAAAAAAAAATAATGATACTATTGCCGAACATTATGAAGAAGTAACTATTTTGTTTGCTGATATTGTGGGATTTACGCCTTTATCAGCACGTTTAAAAGCCATTGAGTTAGTTAATTTGTTAAACGTAATTTTTTCCGGGTTTGACGAATTAGCAGAATTACTAGAATTAGAGAAAATTAAGACAATTGGCGATGCTTATATGGTAGCAGCAGGATTACCTAATCCTAGAGCGGATCATGCTGAAGCGATCGCGGATATGGCGCTAGCGATGCAAGCGGTTGTCGATCAGATACAATTTGAACAGGGAGAAAAGTTTCAAATCCGAATTGGAATTCATACTGGTGTTGTCGTTGCTGGTGTAATTGGAATTAAAAAGTTTATTTACGATATGTGGGGAGATACGGTTAATGTTGCTTCCCGAATGGAGTCTTCTGGTGTCCCCGGAAAAATTCAAGTCACGGCTGAGGTTTACGAACTTTTGAAGGAATTATACGTCTTTGAAGACAGAGGTTTAATTCCCGTGAAGGGTAAAGGAGAAATGCAAACTTATTGGCTGATTGAGAGAAAAATTTAGTTAATTTTTTTCAAAAAATGAAGGATAGTGAGTTACAATGAAAAAGAAACTAGCTTACTGCCAAGTCGGCGTGGCGA
The DNA here is from genome assembly GCF_020144665.1 of Oscillatoria salina IIICB1. Lineage (NCBI taxonomy): Bacteria > Bacillati > Cyanobacteriota > Cyanophyceae > Oscillatoriales > Oscillatoriaceae > Oscillatoria > Oscillatoria salina. The sequence continues at coordinate 68,236 of NZ_JAAHBQ010000012.1, forward strand.
TCGCCTCAAGTTTAATCCTGTTTTCTGGTTGTCAAAAAACACAGCAATCTTTATCAATTGTTAGCGTAACTCCTGAAATCGAACAACTTTTAACTGTAGGGTGGAAAGCCGATGCACGAGCAGTTTTACAACCTTTAGCTTCGCCACCAGATGAGTTAGGTTGGGATGAAAAAATTGGCAATCGAGATGAAATTTTCGGAGACAAAGAAATACTTCTCCAAGCAATCGCTCGTAGTTTAGAATATCTAAATTCTCCTCAAGCAAAAGCAGCTTATCGCAATTATCCTATCCCAGAAATTACTCAAGCTCGAGTTATTCGTAGCTTAAAAAGATTCCAAGAATTATTATTAATCGCCAATTCTGGTGAGGAATTAATGTCCGCAGTCAAACGAGAATTTGTATTTTATCAATCAGTGGGTAGCGATAACTTAGGTACAGTTTTATTTAGTGCTTATTTTGAACCAATTTATCCAGCCAGTCGCACTCCAACCGCAGAATATCGCTATCCTTTGTATCGACTACCACCAGATTTAAAATCTTGGTCAAAACCTCATCCTACTAGAGAAGAATTAGAAGGAAAAAATGGTTTACTAGGTGCCAAAAGTCGTTTGGCTGGATTAGAAATATTTTGGTTAAAGTCTCGCTGGGAAGCATATCTCATTCACATTCAAGGTTCCGCGCGTTTAATACTTCCTGACGGCAAACAAACCACTATTGGTTATGCGGGAAATACTGCTCGGGATTACAATAGTATTGGTTGGGAATTAGTGCAAGAAGGGAAAATTCCCTTAGAAGAATTGACGATGCCCCGGATTTTAGAGTATTTTCAAATTAATCCTGGTGCAATGGATGAGTATATTAGTCGCGATCGCAGTTTCGTTTTCTTTGAGGAGAAATATGGCGTCTCAGCCTTGGGGAGCATAGAAGTACCTTTATCAGCCGAACGAGCGATCGCTACAGATAAATCTTTAATGCCACCTGGAGCATTAGCTCTGATTCAAGCTTCAATTCCCGATTATAACTCTTCTGGAACCCTGGAAGAACGGCAAATTACTCGTTTTGTTTTAGACCAAGATGCCGGAGGTGCAATTAAAGGAGCAGGTCGAGTAGACTATTTTTTAGGCAGTGGCGAGCAAGCTGGAGAACGTGCGGGTGTGACTCGAAGTTACGGACAATTGTATTATTTGCTTTTGCGTTCCGAAAGTTTATAGTTTTGAGTCTCACGCAAAGACGCAAAGAAAGACGCAGAGGATGAATGTAAAGTTAGTTTGATTTGCTGGTTTAAAGGAGAAAGGGTTCGGCTTGTGGTTGATGCCATTCGTGACGAAAGCGTTCTAAAATTAATGGTTGAACTGAGAATTTAACAGGTTGTCCCGGTTGAACATCGATTCGTAAAGCAGAATAAAAACGTCGCTTATGTTTACCTTGGTCATGACGACCGTAAAATAATAGCGATCGCGCGACTAAAAGATTTTCTTCCGTTTCCAAGATATCTGTTCCTTGCTTGCGTTGGCGACGCAAACTGTAACCGCTACCACCACAAACAAGCCAGTTTATATTTGAGTCGCCATGTCCTGTATTTTCAGTCCGCAAATGTTCTAAACAATGAGCGTGACCGCTAATAACTAAGTCTACCAAAGGACGACCTGCTGCCAATTCGCCTACGGCTGACGCTACTCCATCCAAAACCCAACGCAAGTGAAAGCGAATAGATTTAGTTTGGGCTTGATTCCACTTTGTCGCTTCGGTAACGTAAGGAGGATGGTGCAAGTAAATAACTCGTCCTCGCACTTGTTCATCTTGCCAAGAAGCAATTAATCTTTGTTTGAGCCAATTCAATTGTTCCCAGTCGATAACGCTTTTTTCATCAGCCGCGAGTTGCTTTTCAATATCTAACTTCATTTCTTCAATTTGCTCTAATTTTCCCTCGTAGTCGTCGAGTTGTTCCGCCTCATCAGGGTTAGAAGAATTTAGTTGAGCAGAAATTTCCATAATTTGCTCTTTTTTCCGCTCAAGTTCAGCCAAACGCCGAATTAACTGACGACGCAAGCTTTCTCCTTCTTTCGTCGCCGGGATTGGTATGGGAGCATTAAAAGTATTCGAGTCTAAAGCAAAAAAATCAACGCCACCGTAGCGAAAAGTGTAATAACGGTTGGGTAAGCGAGTAAAAAGTCCTGGTTGATAGCGCAAACAACGACCAGTATTAGTTTTAGCAGTGTAATAAGTATCGAGATGTCGTCCTAACTCATTGGGATTATCGATTTTTTGGAGATAATCGAGAAAAGCCTTGGCATAAGTTTGACCTTGATGAGAACCATGCCAACCAATATCGAAAGACATTTTCGTGCGTAGTAAGCGACGTAGGGGCCAAGTTGCTTGCGCCAAAACCCCAGAAATCAAAGGTAGATCGTAATAATCGTGATTGCCCGGTACTGGGAGAATAGGTAACTTAAAAACCATGCGATCGTAGTGAATTTTATCTGGTTTTTCGCCACCAACGATAAACTCGCGGTAAGGGTGAATGAAGTTAGCAGGGTAATACTCGCTGGAACCAACCAGATAGACAACATCGCCAGTATGTAAGAGAAACCGACAGCGTGATTGGTGTTCGAGTAACATTTCCGCCACCTTACGCTGTGGGTTATGACTTCGATGATAGCCCGTACCGCTATCACCAATTACCAAAAAAGAGAACTCCTGGCGATCGCTAAAACCATCGTCAAGGACAAAAGAAGTTTGATCGATTTGGCGATCGCTAATTAACGGATCTTCCCAACGTACCCGTTGTTTCATTTTACAGAGTTTCGTAGCGATGGGCGGATCGGAAACGATTTTCATCTTTATTCAGTCGCATACTGGCACATCTACCAGATTACCTCGTATAGAGCAACCGATGAGTGAGATGCGATCGTGACGTTCTCACGAGCTAACGCTTATACTTAAATTATCAAATAAATTAGCCAATTAAGCACCCTAAAAAATCAAAAATCAAGCGAGCAAACCACCATGAAACAACCCTCTTTCTTTATTGTCGGTGCTCCCAAAAGTGGAACTACAGCATTATGCAAATATCTCGCCCAACATCCCGAAATATTTATTCCTCCAGCCAAAGAACTTAATTATTTTAACACCGACTTAAATCCTAACCGCAAAGCCAAAAACCTCACCGAATATTTAGCTCTTTTTACCCCAGGTGAAGGAAAAGTATGTGGTGAAGGTTCTACTAGCTATCTGAGAAGTAAAAATGCGGCTCAAGAAATTAAAGCTTTTAATCCCCAAGCAAAAATAATCATCATGCTGAGAGAACCAGTTTCCCTCTTATATTCTTTTCACAGCCAAAACTTATATAACGGCAACAGCGAAGATATTCAAGATTTTCAATTAGCTATGGAAACTGAATTTGAGCGTCGCCAAGGCAAAAAAATACCCTCAAAATGTACTAATCCAGAAATACTATTTTATCGAAATATTGTTAACTTCACCGAACAAATACAAAGATATTTTGACACTTTTGGACGCGAACGAGTTAAGATTATCCTTTTTGACGACTATAAACAAGACACAGCCAAAACTTTTCGAGAAATCCTGGAATTTTTAGAAGTCAATCCTAACTTTTCTACAGAATTTACAGCCATGAACAGCAACAAAAAAGTTCGGAGTACAATCTTACAGCAATTAGTCAAATATCCTCCCAGCAAAATCTTAGAAATTGGCAAATATTTTCTCCCTTTACCTCGTCAACAACGTCGAGCAATCTTAGAAAAATTAAAAGGAATTTTGAAGAAAGCCAATACTGAAAAAACTACTCGTAAACCTTTAAATCCAGAATTTCAGCACAGTTTACAACAAGAATTTGCCCCAGAAGTAGAACGTTTAAGCCAATTACTGGGACGCGATTTAACTCATTGGAGAAAAAACAATTAATTGAATCATCACTGTGATTCTCTGGGGAAATTTTAATTTTTTATTTCGCGACTTTGCGCGAAATAACTACCCCCTACTCATTCTACTCTACTAACCTGACTTTCTGACGATTTCTCATCTCTAAATAAATCAACAACGCATTAATATCCGCAGGATTAACCCCACCAATTCTTGAAGCTTGACCAATGGTTAATGGCTTAACTTTTGTCAATTTTTCCCGTGATTCCATTGACAAAGTATCAATTTTCATATAATCAATTTCCGCAGGTAATGGGCGATTAGCATGGCGGCTGATTTGGTCGATTTGATTTTGCTGACGCTGAATATAACCAGAGTATTTAATATCGATTTCTGCACCTTCTTTTTCCGCACGATTTAAGTTAGGATTGCTTAAATCATATCGCTCTAGATCGACATAATGAAAACCAGGACGACGCAGCAAATCAGCTAAGGTAATTGAACCTTTAATCTTTTGTCCTGTATCAGCAACAATTTGCTGTCCAATCTCATCATTTTCCTTAATTCGAGTTTCGTGCAAGCGTTCTTTTTCCGCAGCAATCTTTTCTTGTTTGCTTTGAAATAACTCCCAGCGACGGTCATCAATTAAGCCAACTTCTCGCCCTAAAGGTGTTAATCGTTGGTCAGCATTATCGGAACGTAAAATTAAGCGATATTCGGAACGACTGGTAAGCATTCGATAAGGTTCGCGTAAATCTTTGGTACACAAATCATCAAGAAGTGTCCCGATATAACTACCTTCGCGAGGTAAGATAATCATTTCTTGATTCTTGACAAATCGCACTGCATTAATTCCGGCAACAATTCCTTGGGCAGCCGCTTCTTCGTAACCAGTTGTCCCATTAATTTGTCCCGCACAAAATAGCCCAGCAATTTTCTTGGTCATCATGGTTGGATAACACTGAGTTGCGGGTAAATAATCGTATTCTACGGCATAGGCTGGACGCAGCATCACGCAGTTTTCCAAGCCAGGAAGAGAATGCAACATTTCGAGTTGTAAATTCTCTGGTAAACCGGTAGAAAAGCCTTGAATATACAATTCAGGAATATCTCTTCCTTCGGGTTCGATAAAAATTTGGTGACTTTCTTTATCAGCAAAGCGAACAATTTTATCTTCAATACTCGGACAATAACGAGGTCCTTTTGCGTCTACCCAACCCCCATAAACTGGAGACAAATGTAAGTTATCGCGAATTAATTGATGAGTCTTTGCTGTGGTACGAGTGAGATAGCAAGACATCTGCTTTCTTTCAACCCAAACTTCGGGGTCAAAACTAAACCAACGCACATCTTCATCGCCCGGTTGCGGTTCCATTTTACTAAAATCAACAGACCGTTTATCAACTCGCGCAGGTGTTCCAGTTTTCAGTCGTCCGGTTTCAAATCCTAGTTGATTTAATGTTTCTGTTAAGCCAATTGCGGCAAATTCTCCGGCACGTCCCGCAGGCATTGATTTGTTACCAACCCAGATAATTCCGCCGAGAAAAGTTCCGGTTGTTAAAATCACAGCTTGGCATTTAAAAGCTGTACCAAAGTAAGTTTGAACGCCAATAATTTCCTCATTTTTACCAAGTACCAAATCTGTCGCCATTCCTTCACGAATAGTCAGATTTTCTTGATTTTCGACAATACCCCGCATTACTCTGGAATATTCTCGTTTATCTGTTTGGGCGCGTAAAGCCCACACAGCAGGTCCGCGCGAAGAGTTGAGGACGCGCTTTTGGAGATAGGTGCGGTCTGCCATTTTGCCAATTTCGCCGCCTAGTGCATCTACTTCATGAGTTAACTGAGATTTTGCAGGTGCGCCGACAGCAGGATTACACGGTTGCCAGGCAATTTTATCGAGATTAAGTGTTAGCATTAGCGTCCGACAACCTAGGCGTGCAGAGGCGAGTGCCGCTTCACAACCTGAGTGTCCTGCGCCAATAATAATAATGTCAAATTCGTCTTGAAATTGTACTGGGTATTCGATCATGGTTGATTAATTTTGAGTTAAGATGACTCATCTTTAATTGTAGCGGCTTATTAGATGGGTTAATTTCGTTCTTTACAAGAAAGTGAGTATTTTTAGCTCTCTCAAAGAGATTATTTTTAGATTACAAGTATGGGAACTCGCTCGCCATCTAAGTTCTTAAGAAATTGTTTTTATTTCAATTATATCTTCTTGGGGATAGAGAGCGAGTTGGATATATCTCTATCTAATGAAGGAGGAATAATTTTTGGATGTTTTTTTAGGATAATTTATATTGAATTTTAATGAAAAAGTAATTGATAAGTTTTAGTAGATAAAGTTTTGATAGCTTCAATCGCTTATTAATTTAAATAGTTTACTAAGATTATTGCGTTCGCTTAAATAATCGAGCGCCAAAATATTAGCTAACTGTCAAAGTTGTTGAAAAAATATTTTGAATTGAGTTTAGTTCTCTTAACAATGAAACATATCAAGAATAAAATTTCTGCCTTAACTGCTTTAAGTTCGCTTTCGTTTGCAGCTTTGTCTTTTTCATTTCCAGCTAAGGCTAAAGAAATTACTACGAGCAGTAATTATTTAGAAAAACAAGAGCAAATACAAGTAGCCCAAGCAGGAAGTTGCTACGAAGTTTCAGCACGAGGAAGTGGGCTTTATGTCCGCCAAGAACCGTCAGTTTACAGTCAATCTCTTGGGGTTTTAAATGATGGTAGAAATGTAACAGTTATTGGGAATGTTAGCAACAATGATTGGGTGCAAATTTCTGCCCCGGTTCCCGGTTATGTGTTTGGTGGTTTTCTCGAATCTTGTCAGTCATCGCCTGTTGCTACTAACATTAATACCCCTAACTTTAATAGTTGTCGGCGAGTGTTAGCACAACCTGGACTTAATATTCGCCAAGAACCATCAATTAATAGCCCTATTCTTGGTAGATTAGCCTACAATCGTAACGTAGGAATTGACAATTTAGGTAGAAATGGTTGGGTAGAGATTTCAACTCCTGTTGAAGGTTATATTTCTGCGGATTATCTCGGTTATTGTCGTTAGTTAGGTAAATAACGAGTGGCGATCGCGCTTCCTATTCCTGCTTTCAAGATGGTAGATTTGTATTTTAACCTCTGGGGGATGACACCGTTTTTGGCGATCGCCTAATCTCAGCATAACTGTTAGCGATCGGTGTAATTTGGAGTTGATCTCGATGAGTACCGGGAAGTTTCTCGGCTTTGTGGCTATTGCTATTTCTTTATACATACTTTGGCAAATAAGGCAAGTGTTATTGCTGGCTTTTTTGGCGATCGCTTTAGCCACTGTCATCAACCGACTGGTTCAATTACTACAAAAATTTAAAATAAAACGGGGTATTGCTGTTACTATCTCGGTTATTCTCGTATTAGCACTATTTGTAGGTTTTATCGCTATAATTGTGCCTTCAATAATTGACCAATGGCAACAATTAGTTAATTTAGTTCCCGAATCATTGGAACAGTTAAGAGAGTGGTATAGTTGGCTGCAAAATTTAATTCCTGGTCAATTACTTCAAGATATTGAAGATTTAGGCGATCTCAGAACTTTGCTCGAAAATATTTCTGCTAATGATACCGGATGGTTTAGTGGTTTCTTTAGGATATTTTCTAACTCAATTAATTTTATTTTGAAAACATTACTGGTTATTGTCGTGACGATTATGTTGTTAGCAAATCCTTCTGCTTATCGTCACGTATTTTTACTTTTATTTCCTGCTTTTTATCGCCAAAGGGCTGATGACATACTCTCACAATGCGAAGAAGCTTTAACTGGTTGGTTCAAAGGCATTTTATTTAACATGACCGTAATTACTATTTTTAGCGGTATTGGTTTGCTTTTGTTAGGAATACCCCTAGCTCTAGTCAATGCTCTCATCGCTGGTATCTTGACCTTTATTCCTAATCTCGGACCCACTTTGAGCGTTATCCCACCAGCAGCCCTTGGTCTTTTAGAAGCACCTTGGAAAGCGATTGCCGTTATAGTTTTATATATCGTTATTCAACAGATAGAAAGTGATGTTTTAACTCCGTTAGTGATGAAAAATCAAGTATCTTTACTTCCGGCAATTACTTTACTTTCTCAAGTAACATTCGCAATTTTCTTTGGTGCATTAGGTTTATTTCTCGCTTTGCCCATTATTATTGTCGCTCAAGTTTGGCTCAAGGAATTATTGGTCAAGGATATTCTCAATCACTGGGAAAATCCGCGCCAAAATTCCAACAGCAATTTTTCAGATGGACGGGAAAATCAAGCAAATAAATATTCTTAAGTTAAATATAAGTTTTGAGTTTTTTTAGATATGCTTACTGAAATTTAACTAAAATATTTTCACATTAACAAATAAATTAGGTTATGTCTGAAAAAAAAGACCCCAGTAAAATGTTATTTTATCTACTGATCGGGATCGCATTGTTATTTGTCTGTTATGGTTTGGGCAATTTATTTATTAGAGCGCGTCGAGATATTCGAGACGAATCCGAAGCTAATCGCTTTGATGTATCGAGTTTACTCCAACTTGAGCCAAAAGCGGACGATAATTATCAACAGTGGGGCTAAATTTGACGAGTAGAGAAAAATAAGCTTGGCTAATTTGCCTACCAAATTAAGTTAAGAAATATTACCAAAATTATCCTCAGTCAAACGATCGTAATTGTAAATCAAGAGAGTAAATAGGGTTTAGTTGGCAAGAGTATTTTTACTCAAAAAATCTGAATTGACGATCGCTCGGGCGATCGCACTAGCTAAGTAGCTCTCAGACAAGGGATAATGCCGAAAAGAACAGTTGCATGACGATAGCGGCAGTGAAATACTTTTTCTTATCAGACGGATGGATAATTGGTAGAGTATGGGAATTCGGAGGTCTGTGGAACGAGAACGTCTGGCGACGCAAACCCAATATTGAGCGACTCAACCTTGGTATTGTAGAACAGGGAGAAAAATTGTGGCTGTATCGGGTAGAAGAAGCAGTTTTGATGGTAGAAGTAAGACCGAGCAAGACTGCCGAATCAACAGCAGCGATCGGTCAAGTGGTACTCAAACGCTTGATTGATGCAGATCGAGCGCTTGAACGCTTAACCACAGCCGAATCGCTCAGTAACTGAGAAATCGCAACTCTCCAGTAGAGTTAAAGATTTGATGATTAATCTGACAAACTGTTGAGTAGTCTTGCAATCCGTTCTCACAATAGTTACAATTCTTTAAATAAACTTTGAAAAAGGGTAACAATTCCCCATTATCAGTTTCAAGAAACACTTTTTATCTTCTCTCCTACCCAAAATTTAGTCAGTTCAATTACTGACAAGAGAGACGAAGAGTAAAAGTGAAAGCTAAAAAAAAGTCTTGTAAACATCAAATTTCAAGAGGAGGAGCGTAGTCGATGGGACTACCTTGGTATCGAGTACACACAGTCGTCCTGAATGATCCAGGTCGTCTGATCGCAGTACACCTGATGCACACCGCCTTGGTTGCAGGGTGGGCAGGCTCAATGGCTTTGTATGAATTAGCAGTTTTCGATCCCAGCGATCCAGTCTTAAACCCCATGTGGAGGCAGGGTATGTTTGTCATGCCCTTTATGGCACGCTTGGGAATTACCGAGTCTTGGGGCGGTTGGAGTATTACTGGCGAAACTGTGAGCAATGTAGGCTTTTGGTCATTTGAAGGCGTTGCTGCGGCTCACATCGTGCTTTCTGGTTTGCTATTCCTAGCAGCTTGCTGGCACTGGGTTTACTGGGATTTAGAACTATTTTTCGATCCCCGTACGGGCGAACCAGCCTTAGACCTGCCGAAAATGTTTGGCATTCACCTGTTCTTGTCAGGTCTTCTTTGCTTTAGCTTTGGTGCTTTCCACCTCACAGGTCTTTTTGGTCCGGGAATGTGGGTTTCCGATGGCTATGGTTTAACTGGTCACGTGCAACCAGTAGCGCCAGAATGGGGACCGGCAGGCTTTAACCCGTTTAATCCTGGAGGCGTAGTCGCGCACCATATTGCCGCAGGAATTGTAGGCATTATTGCTGGTCTTTTCCATCTCAGTGTTCGTCCTCCAGAGCGGTTGTACAAAGCACTGCGGATGGGTAACATCGAAACCGTACTTTCGAGCAGTATTGCTGCTGTCTTTTTTGCCGCCTTCGTCGTCGCTGGTACGATGTGGTACGGTAACGCGACCACTCCAATCGAACTGTTTGGTCCAACCCGCTATCAGTGGGATCAAGGTTACTTCAAGCAAGAAATCGATCGCCGCGTCCAAGCTAATTTAGCTGCTGGCGACACCTTGGAACAAGCTTGGTCGAAAATTCCGGAAAAACTGGCATTCTACGATTACATCGGTAACAACCCTGCTAAAGGTGGTTTGTTCCGTACAGGTCCGATGAATCAAGGCGATGGTATTGCTCTAGCTTGGTTAGGACATCCAGTATTCAAAGATGCTCAAGGTCGCGAATTGTTCGTACGCCGGATGCCGAACTTCTTTGAAAACTTCCCCGTAGTATTGACTGATGCAGACGGCGTAGTTCGTGCTGACATTCCTTTCCGTCGGGCAGAATCAAAATTCAGTATCGAGCAAACTGGAGTCACAGTTAGCTTATATGGTGGCGAACTCAACGGTAAAACCTTTACCGATGCGCCCTCAGTGAAGCAATTTGCTCGTCAATCTCAATTAGGCGAACCCTTTGCCTTCGATCGCGAAACCTTAGACTCTGATGGTGTGTTCCGAACCAGTCCTCGCGGTTGGTTCACTTTTGGACACGCAGTCTTTGCTTTACTGTTCTTCTTCGGTCACATCTGGCATGGTTCTCGGACACTGTTCCGCGATGTTTTTGCTGGTGTGGAAATAGAAGAAGAACAAGTCGAATGGGGTGTCTTCCAAAAAGTGGGAGACGTAACTACTCGGACGCAGGAAACTGTGTAAAATCATCCCACGAGCAAACAAGTTTTTTCGTTGTTCTACAAATAATGGGAGTAGTGGAGTGGATAAATCACTCCTCTCTCCCCTTTGTCAGCTTTTGTTGATAAAATGTTCTAGGAGCCATCAGGAATATTTAACATGGAAAGCGTAGCTTACATTTTGATTTTGACATTGGCGATCGGCACACTCTTCTTTGCGATCGCATTTCGCGAACCACCTCGCATAGGCAAATAGTTTTTTGGCAATTATCAGAAAAGTTTGCTGGAAAAAGATTTTAACCAAGCTTGGCGTTCGGGTAAAGTTAATCAAAATCTTGACTTCCAGCCAAATTTCCCGGAAATTTGACCAAAAAATTGCTTAATTTCTCTGTCTGAGCCGCTTTCTTTTTGTCTGCTTCTCCTGAAAAAAGAGCAGGCAAAACCTACGGCTCAGATTTTGTTATCTAAATAAAGAAAAGAATAACGATTGGCGATCGCGCCTTATCGTCAGCGTAAGAATTTTTTTAGCTTGAGAGGATTTCGCTCGTGCAGTGTCCCTATTGTCAGCATACCGAAAGCCGCGTTCTCGAATCTCGTTCGACCGAAGGAGGACAAAGCGTGCGACGGCGCCGAGAATGTTTGTGCTGTAAACATCGTTTTACAACTTATGAAAGAATAGAATTTGTACCTATAACTGTAATTAAACGAGATAAAAGGCGAGAATCTTTCGATCGCTCCAAACTACTCCGGGGAATTGTCCGGGCAATGGAAAAAACAGGTATCTCTTACCAACGGATCGAAGAATTAGTTGACGAAATAGAAGCTCAACTGCAACAGCGATCGGGACGAGAAGTAACCTCTAGCGAAATTGGTGAGTTAGTTCTTGCTTATCTACGTCAGGAAAGTGAAGTTGCTTACATTCGCTTTGCTTCGGTTTATCGCCAATTCCAAGGCATTAAAGATTTTATCGAAACCTTAAAGCATCTCCAAAACGATACCAGTCAAAGTTCTAGCGCCAGTGAATCTAATTCATCTACAGTTAATCTTCTTCATCGAGATAACTCGACCTCAGTAATAACATCTTCTAATTAGCTACAGCTTTCTCGAAGTTAAGCTAATTTTAGCCTCGCTTCAAGCTGCAAAATTTATTGTTTAATGAGTTATAATAAAAAGTCTGTCAATATCACTTACTTATTTTCCTCGAAGTTAACTGAACCCTCAGTTCATTAACAGAGAAAGCTTTTCTAGCGATCTATAATTTAGGCAAAATAATCTAGCCTATCATCAGTGAGATGCTTCGGGATAATAAGAAGTGTTAAACTCAACACAGTAGGAGAAACATCCTTAGTCTCAAGGCTCATTCGAGCTAGTCACTAAGCACGACCAAAACTTAGGTAAGCAAAGTGATATCGAGCAAGGTTAACAAAAAAACTCGGTTGCTCCGATGGTAATTCCATCCAGGAAAAACCGCAGAGAAAGCAGAGTAAAAAAAACAATATACTAGACTGCACACTGAAAAGTGAGTAGCTCGATGCCTCTCTAAACTACTGTTGAGATGTTGACAGTAAAACAACAAGAGGTTAGGGATTGATCCCTCATACGCACTTCGGTTGTTGTAGTTCAGGCAGTAAGGGTAAAAACTTACAAAACGGAGTAGTTGATCGCAATTGTCAACTTATTCGTGAACTAGACATCGGCAGGAGGCAAAGTAACTACGGAGATAACAAGGAAACACAATACATATGCTCAGTCAGAAAACAACCGCTATCAAAGATATAGGTTTTACTCACGAAGATTTCGCAGCCCTTCTTGATAAATACGATTATCATTTTAGTCCTGGTGACATTGTTGCTGGAACTGTTTTTAGTATGGAACCACGGGGGGCGCTGATTGACATTGGGGCAAAAACAGCCGCTTATATTCCGATTCAAGAAATGTCAATCAACCGGGTTGACGATCCGGGCGAGGTGTTACAGCAAAATGAAACGCGGGAGTTTTTCATTCTGACTGATGAGAATGAAGATGGACAGCTAACTCTCTCAATTCGCCGGATCGAGTATATGCGAGCTTGGGAGCGCGTACGCCAGCTACAAGCAGAAGATGCTACAGTACGCTCTTCTGTTTTTGCTACTAACCGAGGCGGGGCTTTGGTGAGAATTGAGGGTTTGCGCGGCTTTATTCCTGGTTCTCACATTAGCGCCCGTCAACCAAAAGAAGATTTGGTCGGTCAAGATTTGCCTCTGAAATTTTTAGAGGTAGATGAAGATCGCAACCGCTTGGTTCTCTCTCATCGTCGTGCTTTGGTTGAGCGCAAGATGAATGGTTTGGAGGTAGGCGAAGTTGTTATCGGTTCGGTTCGCGGTATAAAGCCTTACGGTGCATTCATTGACATTGGTGGTGTCAGTGGGCTGTTGCACATCTCGGAGATTTCTCACGATCACATTGATACGCCTCACAGTGTATTTAATGTTAATGACGAGTTGAAAGTGATGATTATCGATTTGGATGCAGAAAGAGGGCGGATTTCTCTTTCTACCAAACAACTCGAACCAGAACCAGGTGATATGCTGAAAAATCGCGATTTAGTTTTTGATAAGGCTGAAGAAATGGCTCAGAAATATCGCGAGAAAATGAAACAACAAGCTCAAGCAGAATCGGGATCGAGTGATTCGGACTATAATTCTTCAGAGGAGTCAGTTAGCGCGACTGAGGACTAAAAATAATCGGTTTCTAGTCGAGTCTGGTGAGGGTGACTTTGATTGAGTAGTCAAGGAGAGTAGTAATCCAGTCTTGACTACGCTGAATTAAAATTGAAGTCGCTGGGACGCGATCGCCGACTCGCAACTGGAATGAGGGAGTTTCCCTCTTTTTTTATGTTTTTGAGGTGAAAAGAGGAGGAAGAGTTGGTCGCAATTCGCTGTCGAGAGGTAAAATTCTCTAATTTAGTGGCGGTTCTCTTTGATAAGGATGGGACTCTAGAAGATTCCCAAAGTTTTCTACGAGAGTTGGCACAAAAAAGATCTAGGCTGATTGATGCTCAAATTCCCGGTATTGGCGAGCCGTTGTTGATGGCTTTTGGGGTTCAAGATGCTACTCTCGATCCGACGGGGTTAATGGCGGTTGGTAGTCGTCGGGAAAATGAAATTGCGGCGGCGGCTTATATTGCTGAGACGGGTAGAAGTTGGTTGGAGTCGTTGTCGATCGCTCGTTCGGCTTTTGCTGATGCCGATCGCTATTTGACTCAAGCGGCCCAAACTTCGCCTTTATTTACTGGTAGTTTGGAAGTGCTGAAGTTTCTTGCGGAAACTGGTTTAAAGTTGGGGATACTTTCCGCAGATTCTACGCCCGGTGTAGAAGCTTTTATTACCCGCCATCAGCTATCTGATTATATTCAGTTAGGGATGGGTGTTGATGATTCAGGATTAACTAAGCCCGATCCCCAGTTATTTCTCCAAGCTTGTCAAGCTTTAGGGGTTGAACCAGGACAAACTTTAATGATTGGAGATTCGGCTGGGGATATCCAAATGGCAACTGAAGCAGGTGCGGCGGGAACTGTGGGTATTTGTTGGGGAACGCCTCAAGCCGCTCATTTAGAAAAAGCAGACGTGGCGATCGCCTCTTTAGACGAACTCGAAATCGTTCCGGAATAGCGATCGCCAGGAAACTCAGGAAAATCTTAGCTTCGAGGCAGAAATAAAATTATTTTACATAAATGGCGATCGCTCCTGTCTCTCAGAAAAAATCTTGTTATGATTACTGGTTACTGATTACATTTTTAGTGCCTAGCTATCATCAAGGAGAATTTACCTTTGTCTCGACGCTATCTTTTTACTTCCGAATCTGTCACTGAAGGACATCCTGATAAAATCTGCGATCAAATTTCCGACGCAATTTTAGATGCCTTGCTTGCTCAAGATGAAAACAGCCGCGTCGCCGCAGAAGTGGTTGTTAATACTGGTTTGGTCTTAATTACTGGCGAAATTTCTTCCCAAGCACAAGTAAATTACGTCAATTTAGCCAGGAAAAAAATTGCTGAAATTGGCTATAACGATGCCGATAATGGCTTCTCAGCCGATAGCTGCTCGGTTTTAGTTGCTCTCGACGAACAATCTGCTGACATTGCTCAAGGTGTGACTACTGCTCAAGAACAGCGAGAAAAAATGAGCGAAGATGAACTAGACTCGATTGGCGCTGGGGATCAAGGGTTAATGTTCGGTTTCGCTTGCAATGAAACGCCTGAATTGATGCCGATGCCAATTTCTCTGGCGCATAGAATTTCTCGCCGCTTGGCAGCAGTACGCAAAACTGGACAGTTGTCTTATCTTCGTCCTGATGGCAAAACCCAAGTCACTGTGGTTTACGAAAATGGACGACCTGTCGGTATCGATACAATTTTAATTTCTACTCAACACACAGCTACCATTGGCGCGATCGCTGACGGGGCTGCGGTACAAAACAAAATTAAATCTGACCTCTGGGAAGCAGTAGTACAGCCTGTTTTTGCGGATTTGGAAATTAAACCAGATGCACAAACTCGCTTTTTGGTCAACCCCACAGGTAAATTTGTCATCGGCGGTCCTCAAGGAGATTCGGGGCTAACTGGGCGTAAAATTATTATCGATACCTATGGTGGTTACTCGCGTCATGGTGGTGGTGCTTTTTCTGGTAAAGATCCCACCAAAGTAGACCGTTCCGCCGCTTATGCTTGTCGTCACGTAGCGAAAAATATTGTTGCTGCTGGATTAGCAGAAAAGTGTGAAGTACAACTGAGTTACGCGATCGGTGTTGCTCGACCTGTCAGTATTATGATCGAAACTTTCGGTACGAATAAAATTGACGAGGAAGAGTTGCTGGAGTTGGTGAAAAACAATTTTGAATTACGTCCCGCCGGAATTATTCAAGAGTTTAACTTGCGCCGTTTACCAGCAGAAAATGGCGGTTATTTTTACCAAAATGTCGCAGCTTACGGTCACTTCGGACGTACCGACCTCGATTTGCCTTGGGAGCGTCTTGATAAGGTAGATGTTTTAAAAGAGGCTTTGAAACAACCTCTCTCTGGTGCTGTGGCTTAACACAAAAAACTATTTTTGTCAAGAAAAAGTTAGTAACGAATTTGTAGCGTTACTGTTGCTTCTACTTGTTGTTCGCCTCCTTCGACGGGGGTGACAGCATTTTGTGCTGATTCTGCCGTAGGAACAGCATATTTGTAATTAAATGGTTGGGGAGGTGTATTGGCTCCGTTTACTTGGATGCCGAGCACCTCTTTTTCTTTGAGACTTAGGGAATCTAAAGCGGCGGCTGCTTGTTTTTTGGCGATCGCGGAAGCTTGTTGAATTGCTTGTTGACGAGCTTGTTCGAGGGTTTCCTCGTCAGCCACAAAACTAATCCCATCAATGCGGCTAGCACCTGCTTGCACGGCTTCATCCATTAAGTTACCAGCATTGGCAGTTTCGATGCGAAAAGAAACGATATTACTAGCAGTATAGCCAATAATTTCTTGCTTGCCGTTCGAGTAATCATAGCTTGGGTTAAGCTGAATTCCCGTAGTTTCGAGTTTTTCTACCTCGCGGGATTTGAGTAATTCCACAACCGCTTGCGATCGCTGGGCGACTTCTGCTTGAACTTCCTGAGCTGTTTTTCCTTGAACTTCTACTCCTAAACGTACTTGAGTTTTAGTTGTCGCGACGGAAACTTTCCCCGTACCAGAGACGGTCAAAGTTCTCGGGATAGTTTCTAGAGTTGATCTCGGAGAGGAAGCAAAACTAGATTGACAAGCAGCTAAACCAAAGACGCTTAAAGCGAGAGTTGCAGCAGTAAGACGATTTTTTACTTTTGAAGAGAAACCAGACATAATTTTTCAACTAATAAATAACTTGATGTTACTAATCTGGCATCGAAACCCTTGAATAAGGTGCTTGGTTACGCTTTTGGTAACTTAAAATTTTTGGGGAACAAACCCAACAAGTAGCGCGTCAATTGATTTTAGATTGATAAGTTTGGTTCGCCTTGGTTGAAAGGATAAATCATTTATCAATTGTTAAGTTTAGGAAGTACAAAGGACGGTATCATCGATGTTTGGCTTCAATCGCTGTCAATCTGGAACATCTGCTTTTATGGCACTTTTGCTCGGTACAACTGCTGCTGTACCTATGTTGATACCGACACCTGCTTCGGCTCAATTATTTCCACCACCTTCTAATCGCCGTAATCCAAGTCCTAGTTTTAATCGATTAGTTATTCCTAGAGGTACGGAAATCCCAGTGGAATATAAAGAAGCTGAGAAAATTTTAGTCGCTCTTGATGAAACAATGGATTTGACTTTAACTGTGGCGGCAAATATTAGAAACCGCGACGGTCGTTTATTAGTTCCTTTTGGTAGTGAGGTAGTTGGTAAATTAGAGCCTACCAGTGGCGGTTCTCGGTTTGTGGCAGAAGAAATAATTATTAATAATCGACGACAGTATCTTAATGCTGATTCTAGGATCGTAACCAGAAGAGAAGAAATTCGTCGTGGTTCGAGAACCAGCGAGATTTTGCGCGGTGCGAGTATTGGAGCTTCGGCGGCGGCGGTAATTGCGGCGGTAACGGGAGATAAAGCGATCGCTACAGAAGAAGTTCTTGGTGGTGCGATTTTGGGTACTCTTGGCGGTTTAATTTTGGGACGCAGCGAAAGTGCTGAGGTGATTTCTATTAACCCGAATAGCGATCTCGATATTACTCTGCGATCGGATCTGAATTTGTATTAACTGAATTTATTGACAAAGCCAAGGAAATCTGATTCAAATTTTAGGTCAAATAGAATTGAAGGCGCAAACTATGGTTAAAAGTTTACGCCTTTTTGGGTTTTAAAAGAGCGCTAAAAATTACTTTATTCACCGAGAAAGCGAAGAAGATTTTAATGATTGTTTTAGTCAAAACTGCAACAGAGTTTTAGATGATACTCTGGCTATTTTTTGAAGTTCAACAAGCGGCTCGATCTTTCGGATAAAACTCGAATTTATAGCCATAACCACGAACAGTATGGACAAATTCTGGTTGATTGGGAATTACTTCAATCTTTCTCCGAATTTGACCGATATGAACGTCAACTAATCTCTCGTCAGCAACATAATTGTGACCCCATACTTCTTTGATTAGTTCTTTGCGACTCCAAGCTTTATTTGGTTGCTTTGCTAAACAATACAACAGATCGAATTCTAAAACGGTTAAAGAAATAGTTTCTTGTTCTTTAGTAACTTCGCGACTTACAGGATTAATCTTTAAACTACCAAAGACAAGTTGTTCTCGATCGTGATTACTAGGAGCAGGAAGCAGTCGCAAAAGTGCCTGAACTTGTTTTTCCAAAACTCGCAAATGAAAAGGTTTGGTAACAAAAGCATCAGCACATTCTAAGCCAGTTACTTGATCTTCGACGTCTTTGAGACTAGTCAATAACATCACGCGAGTACGCGAACTCTTCTGTTTAATTTGTTTGCAGATTTTATAACCAATAATGTCGGGTAAAACTACATCCAAAATTACCAAATCCGGTTGGAATTCTGCAAAAATTTTCAGTGCCGTTTCGCCATCTCTAGCTGACTCCATTTCATAGTCTAGATTACCTAAAAAACGGTAAATTAAATTACGAATTCCAGAATCATCGTCAACAACGAGAATCTTATTTGTCTTTTTTTTGTCTTTAGTGACTGGAAATTCAGTTAAGTTATGCGTCATTATTACTCACCTATGGTATTGATTCAAGTTTAATACTTGTAGTGGATTCAACTGAGAAATTTAGCTAGAAACTAAACTATATTTTTCTGGTTTAACATTTGCGCGAACACCTCCAAATCAGTAAGTTTGTTTTTCTCAAAGTTGAGCTAAAACTAGGATTTTGCCTAGTTGTATTTTCTCCTGGTTGCAGCAAACTTGATGAAGTTAAATTAAGTTTAAGGGAAAATACGGATCTCGCGTTTAGAAGTTGATATTGACAAAATACCATAAATGTGAATCAATTGGCGAAAAGTAACTGTAAAAGTGGGAAGCGATCGCAAAAATTAATTCTAATGGAGAAAAAACAGCGTTGCTTTGTATGTAAGGCTTTTCTCGAAAAAGAACACTTTTTCTATTCTGGACTTTGTAACGATTGTGGCGAGTTGAACTATCAAAAGCGCCAGCAAACGGCTGATTTAAGCGGTTTAACCGCACTTGTTACCGGAGCAAGAATTAAAATTGGTTACGCGGTGGCAGTAAAATTACTGAGAGCAGGTGCTTCTGTAATTGTAACAACTAGATTTCCCCATGACGCCGCGATTCGCTACGCACAGGAAATAGATTTTCTTGAGTGGATCTCGCGTCTACAAATTTTTGGTTTAGATTTGCGCCACATTCCCAGTATCGAGTCTTTTATCGCTTATGTGCAAAGTTTCTCAAATCGACTCGACATTATTATTAATAACGCCGCCCAAACAATTCGCCGCCCACCTCCATTTTATCGCCATTTACTCGCATTTGAAGCACAAGATTTTAGTTCCTTACCCCAGGAAATTCAACCTTTATTAAAACAATATCATTCATCAGGGATGAATTTAGCGCAATTACTAACATCTGAGTCAGAAAAGGCGTTAATTTACGGACAATTAAGGCAAACTTTCCCTTTTGAGTTAACTTCTGCCGCATTTTCACAACTTCCTTTGCTTCCTGGTGATGAGAAAGATAATCCGGAACTATTTCCACCTGGAAAGTACGATGCTGACGGACAACAACTTGATTTGCGTTCTGAAAATAGCTGGATAATGAAAGATGAGGAAGTCAGTATAGTTGAGTTGCTAGAAGTACATTTAGTTAACGCGATCGCGCCTTTTGTAATTAACAGCCGACTCAAACCATTAATGAGGAAACATCCCGAAACGAACAAATATATTATTAACGTTTCTTCCCAAGAAGGGAAATTTAACGGTTTCGATAAACCTTGGCGACATCCTCATACTAATATGGCAAAAGCAGCCCTAAATCAAATGACTTGTACCTGCGCTAAAGAATACGCCAAACAGCGAATTTTTATGAATTGTGTTGACCCCGGATGGATTAGTTTTCTTCATCCCTATCCGCAAACTCAAGCTATGCAAGCGCGGGGAGTTAAACCACCTTTTGATTTGTCTGACGCAGCCGCCAGAATTTGCGATCCAATTTATTTAGGATTGAATGAAGAAAAACATCAGTTTGGGAAATTGTTTAAAGACTACGCTGAAACAGAATGGTAACTGATGTCAAATAGAAAAATGTTGACTATATTTGATAATTAGATCGATACTTTGCCCGCAACGTCTCTACAAACTTAGATGGTTAATTTAAATTTTGTTTCTAACTAATTTAAGGAGTTAAACTTAGTTGTATACTAGAAAATAACCTGACAAAGCGGTGAAGTTTAAAAGGAGAAAACGCCCATCTTCAGAGCGTGGAGATGACCGTTCGATCCGGTTCGCCGCTAACGGCGGCGTAGCTTAAATATAAAGCACTTTTGCTGCACGAAAGAGATGACTGTTAAAGTCAGTCCGCCGCCACTGGCGATGTAGTTTAAATTAGAAAACACCTTGGAGTAGACCAGGAAATGTGGGTGAAAATCCCGCCATTCGCCTTTTGAATTAACCCACTACGGCGGGTTTTGTTTGGCAAATTTTAAGTGAGATTTTCCAGAAACTCTTCGAGAGATTTTACTTCCATCGCTACTTCTAAAAGATTTTCCAGTTGTTCTAGGCTCTTTTGTGATAAATCAGTTGATATTGTTTCGGGTATTGTACCAAAACGACGTTGAAGTAAACGCAGTAGCGATCGCTGCATCCCCTCTTGTAAACCTTGTTCTTTTCCTTTATTTTCCGCTACTTCTTCCGGTAAAGGAACGACATTACCATCATCGTCGTAAAATCTCAGCCAGATAATATTATCGCGCCCGATAGTACCAGCCCAAGTACCCAGCCAAAAACCTAAAGTTTCGCAGCGTAACCAACCTCTTTCATCGGGCGTTATTGGTTGATAACGCAATTCCCCATTTAAACGCCAACCTTGCAAAGAATCCGGATTAAAAGGGTCAAAAACATAGTATTCTCTAGTGCGGAAAGTTCGTTCGTAAATCTCTTTTTTCTCATTCAAATCTACCGAAGCGGTACTTTCCGACATTAATTCGATAATTACATCAGGGTAGCGACCATTTTCTTCCCAAACCGTCCAAGTACGACGTTCGTAGCTACCATCAACATTAGCCACAAAAAAGAAATCTGGACCGCGAAAATCTCGGTTTCTCGCCTGCGTTGAACTAAAATAAACGAACATATTTCCACCGACAAAATAGTCGGTACGTTCAGCAAAGGCTTGTTCCACTGAACGAATTAAGGTAGTCATAGCATAGAGATGACGGCTAGATTCCAAAGGTTCACCATCGTCGTAAGGTAAATCACTCGGTGGCGGATTATAATACTCCGGCTCCCAATCTGGTTGAGTGCTATCTTTGGTACTAGGAGCAATAGTCATAATATCAAGTTTGTTGTCTTCTTTCAATTATTATGACTTACTTGCTAGATTTTGTTCTAATCTTCGATAGGATAAGATAGCTTACTTGAAGAATGACGCGATCGCGCGATCGCTAATATTATAAAATTATGACTGTAACTACTAACTTTCTCGCTCATCTCAATCCTTCCCAACGTCAAGCAGTGGAACATTATTGCGGTCCATTGCTAGTTGTTGCTGGTGCTGGTTCAGGTAAAACCCGCGCTTTAACTTATCGGATTGCTAATTTAATTCTTAAGCATAAAGTTAATCCCGAAAATATTCTCGCGGTGACATTTACTAATAAAGCAGCGCGGGAAATGAAGGAACGAATTGAAAAAATATTCGCTCAACAGTTAGCGCAACAAAAACACGGTCAACGTCTAGAGTTATTATCTGCTGACGAGCAAACTCGACTAGCTTCTCGCGCTTATAAAACGACAATTAAACCGCTTTGGATTGGAACTTTTCATAGTTTATTTGCGCGGATTCTTCGCTACGATATTAATAAATACCAAGACGAAAAAGGACGTATTTGGAACCGAAATTTTTCTATTTTCGATGAATCTGACGCGCAAACATTAGTGAAAAATATTGTCACCAAACAACTTAACCTAGATGATAAAAAATTTAATCCTCGTTCTGTTCGTTACGCAATTAGTAATGCCAAAAACTTAGGTTTATCGCCCGCAGAATTTGCCAGAGAAAAAGGTGATTATTGGGGTCGAGTTGTTGCTGAAGTTTATGAAGAGTATCAAAACCAACTTGCTAATAACAATGCTCTCGACTTTGACGACTTAATTTTAATTCCAGTAAGATTGTTTCAACAGAATGAAACTGTTTTAGGTTATTGGTATGAAAAATTCCGTCATATTCTCGTAGACGAATATCAAGATACCAACCGAATTCAATACGAATTGATAAGGCTTTTAGCAACTAATAACGAAACTGATAAAAGAAAATGGGATTGGCGCGATCGCTCAGTTTTTGTAGTTGGTGATGCCGACCAATCAATTTATAGCTTCCGTATGGCAGATTATACCATACTTTTGGATTTTCAGCAAGACTTTGGTGATAATTTGCCTGATGATGATACTCGCACAATGGTTAAGTTAGAAGAAAATTATCGTTCCAGAGAAAATATTCTTCAAGCTGCGAATAAACTAATCGAAAAAAATACCGAACGGATCGATAAAATTCTGCGTCCAACCAGAGGATTTGGCGAGCAAATTTATGTTTATAAAGCTGACAACGAAGTAGAAGAAGCAGAATTTGTCGTTAGTCAAATAATGAATTTAGCACGCAATAATCCCGAAATAAATTGGGGTAGCTTTGCTATTTTGTATCGTACCAACGCTCAATCCCGCGCCTTTGAAGAAGCATTACTAGGTAGAGTTCCTTATACAATTGTCGGTGGCTTAAAATTCTACGATCGCAAAGAAATAAAAGACGCGATCGCCTATTTACGAATCATCGCCAACCCAGCCGACACTGTTAGTTTGATTAGAATAATTAACACACC
Organism: Oscillatoria salina IIICB1; assembly: GCF_020144665.1. Taxonomy (NCBI): domain Bacteria; kingdom Bacillati; phylum Cyanobacteriota; class Cyanophyceae; order Oscillatoriales; family Oscillatoriaceae; genus Oscillatoria; species Oscillatoria salina. The sequence continues at coordinate 91,095 of NZ_JAAHBQ010000012.1, forward strand.
CAAACGCAGTATTGGTAAAACCACAGTCGATCGTTTAGTTAGTGCTTCAGTCGAATTAGGAGTTCCCCTTTGGGAAATAATTAGCGACGAAACTTCCGTTAATACTCTCGCTGGACGTGCAGCGAAATCTGTGAATAAATTCGCGCAAATGATTCAGCATTTTCAAACAGAAATAAATAACCTCGAAGCCACAGAAATTGTGCGCGGAATCATGTCAGAATCTGGTTACATCGACGACTTGAAAAAACAAGGCACAGACGAAGCCGAAAACAGACTAGAAAACGTCGAAGAACTGTATAATGCTGTTTACCAATTCCAAGAAGAAAACCAAGACACAACCTTAACTGGTTTCTTAGCAAGCGCTTCCTTAGCCTCAGATTTAGATAACCTGAAAGAAGGCGAAAAAGCAGTTTCTTTAATGACATTGCATTCCGCGAAAGGACTAGAATTTCCAGTAGTATTTTTAGTAGGTTTAGAACAAGGATTATTCCCCAATCATCGCACAATTGACGATCCAATCGCCTTAGAAGAAGAACGCAGATTGTGTTATGTAGGAATTACTCGCGCCCAAGAACAATTATTCTTAACTTATACCAGAGAACGTCGTCTTTGGGGTGCGCGAGAAATAGCTATTCCTTCGCAATTTTTGCAAGAATTACCTGAAGATTTAATTACTACCAATGTCCAACCTGCGGTAGCCTATAAACCTCGGCGTCAAAAAAGCGTAACTGCCACTTCTGGTAACAACAAACAACAGACATGGCAAGTGGGCGATCGCGTAGTTCACAAAAGCTTTGGACTAGGCGAAATTACTCACGTTTTCGGCACAGGAAATAAAGTTTCTGTCGCGATAAAATTCCCCAGTTTAGGACAAAAAATCATCGATCCGAAAGTTGCGCCCATGCAAAAAGTTAAGTAAATTAGTAACCCCTCCCCTAGCCCCTCCCCGACGCGGAAAGGGGAACTTTCTTTCCACTAAATCTAGAGAGAAAAATACTCCCCCTTCCCTGGTAGGAAAAGGGGTTGGGGGGTTAGGTTTTTCAAGGTATTATTACCCCTCCCCGACGCGGAGAGGGGAACTTTCTTTCCACTAAATTTAGAGAGAAAAATACTCCCCCTTCCCTGGTAGGGAAGGGAGGGCTGTAGCGGTAAGCGAAGCTATGCCGCAGGCTTATCGCTACAGCCCAAGCAGAAAAGTGGGCGGAGAATAGAGATAAACCCGTAAAAAAGGACAATTATTAAGCTTCCTAGTTGGTAGTGAGGACTTTAGTCCGATTTTTCAGCCCTAAAATCCTTACTACAAACCTACTGAATAATAATATTATCCAAATCCAGTTCCGGTTCAGGAAATTGGGGATTCATCGCAGCTAAAGTGTCAGCAAGTATTCGCGCGATCGCCAAATTACGATACCACTTTTTATTAGCTGGAATTACATACCAAGGAGCATATTCTGTGGAACAATTATTAATTGCTTCTTCAAAAGCAGCTTGATATTCATCCCAATATTTTCGCTCTTGGATATCATTTTTAGAAAATTTCCAGCGCTTATCCATATTTTTTAGCCTCCTTTCTAAACGCCATTTTTGTTCGTCTTTGGAAATGTGGAGAAAAAATTTAATTACCGTAATATTATCAAGAGTAAGCATCTGTTCAAACTGGTTAATCGTATCATACCGCTTGCGCCAATCTTCTTCCGGAACTAAATTTTTTACCCTTACAATTAGTACATCTTCATAATGGGAACGGTTAAAAATAGTAATCATTCCCTGTTTGGGTGCGCGTTGATGATAGCGCCATAAAAAATCGTGACTTGCTTCTTCTTGACTTGGCATTTTAAATGACCAAACTCGACAACCTTGAGGGTTTATACCTTGAAAAACGTGCTTAATTGTGCCATCTTTTCCACCTGTATCCATTGATTGAAGCACAATTAATAAACTGCGTTTATTTTCAGCATAAAATCGTTCTTGAAGAGTTGCGAGACGCTTTTTTTCTCGCTTAAGTTTCTTTTTTATGTCTTTCTTCGTCTGATAGTCTTCTGACTGGTTAGGATCGATTTCAGCCAGGGAAATTCTTTCTCCCGGTTTAACTCGATAGCTGGGATAATTTGGCTGAGGTGGCTGATGATTTGATAACAGTGTTTCTGGTGCTACTTGTTGGGTGATTTCTGTTTTCGCGTTTGCGGCTGCTTGTTGAGTTGCGCTAGCTTCAGTTGCAGAGATTTTGTGCTTTTTTTTATTGGATTTGCTCATAAATATGTTTCGCTGTGTTCTTTCTCAATGATAATATTTTATTGCCCGTCACGCCAAGATCCATTAAGTAAATCTTTTCGCGTCAATGAAAAAAATAAGAAAAGAAGTGATTATAGAACAGCAGATTATGCACTAAAAGGCTAGACAATTTGTTAATGAATACTTACAGTTGCACCTGCATTTCTAAGTTTGGTGGCAATCTTTTCCGCTTCGTACCCGCTTACTTTTCTTTTAATTACTGCTGGTGTGGACTCAACTAAATCTTTAGCTTCTTTTAGTCCCATATCTGTTAATAGTCTTACTGCTTTGAGGACAGCAATTTTTTTATCTGCGGGAACTAATTCTAAAATAACTTCATATTCGGTTTTTGCTCTAATTTCTTTTTCTACACCTAATTCTTTCAGCAGTAAATCAAATTTTTTTTCTAAGCGAGCAATTTGCTCATCTTGTCTCAACTGTATCTGAGAAATGTCTATTGGTTGAAAGCTGCTTTCTTCAAGACGTTTTTGCTGCTTAGGCTGTCTGTTACTCTTGGTAAATAAGCAGGCATAAAAATGTTATCTTAGTCTGGATGTGGATAATTCCTTAGAAGTAATAGGAGAAGCGGATAACGGAGAAGCTGCTATTCGACAGGTGGAGGCTTTACAGCCGGATGTGGTATTAATGGATATACAAATGCCTGTGATGAATGGTGTGGAAGCGACGCAAAAAATTTGTCAGCGTTTCGAGAAGACAAAAGTGCTGGTATTGACTGTTGATGATGAAGATGAGTATTTAACTCAAGCGCTAAAATATGGTGCAGCAGGTTATTTGTTGAAAAATACGCCTCCGGATGAGTTAGCTTTGGCAATTCAAGCTGTGTATAAGGGTTATACTCATATTGGACCGGGGTTAGGGAAAAAAGTATTTGCTCGGATTAAAATTCTTAGTTCTAATCCTACTCCTGATTGGGAGGAACTTACTCCGAGAGAACAGGAAATTTTAGAGTTAATTGCTACTGGTGCGAGTAATAAAGAAATTGCAAAAACATTGCATATTGCTGAAAAGACAGTGAAAAATCATGTTACCAGTATTTTACAGAGATTGAACTTACGCGATCGCACTCAAGCAGCAATTTTTGCACATTCGACTCGCGACTCTCTGATGAGTGTAGCAAAAGGAAGTTATTAGCAGTTTTTCGCTAATAATGCTGTCCCAAAAGCGGCTGCGGTATTCTCTGAAGAAGTTACAGGTACTTGCAAATGACGCTGACGAATTTTTCTCCAAGTCGCATTTTTCGCGCCACCACCAGCAGTATATACCCGACTGAGTTGAGTTGCGCCTAAGTCTTGTAACAATTGATAACCTCGCGCTTCAATTCGGGCGATACTTTCGAGTAAACCATGTAAAAATTCTACGGGATTGTCTGGACGTGGTTCTAACTGCGGTGGTAAATTGGGGTCGTTAATGGGGAAGCGATCGCCAACTGCTAATAAGGGATAATATGTTAAAGGACTCTCTACATTCCCATCAATTTGACTACTCAAACGAGCTAATTCTTCATCGCTAAAAAATTCTCGCAACACAGCCCCACCTGTATTTGACGCACCACCTGTTAACCATAAATTTCCCAGTCTGTGGCTGTAAATTCCGTATTTTGCATCCTCAACTCGCTTGTCACTTAATAACTTGAGAACTAAAGTTGAACCGAGAGAGGTTACTGCTTCACCTGGTTGATTTGCGCTACTAGCAATAAATGCAGCGATACTATCAGTTGTACCAGTACATACTAGACAATTTTTTTGCAAATTGAATTGTTTAATTAAATCATCTTTTACTTCGCTAACTGGTGTTCCTGGAGGTAAAACTTGAGGTAATAATGATTTTATTGGTAAATTATTTAACCAGTCAGGATAACATAAATTTTCGATATCGTAACCGAGTTTCAGTGCATTATGATAGTCACTTATTCCCAATTTTCCATGTAATAAAAAAGCTAACCAATCTGCTTGATGAAGAAAGAAACTAGCTTGAGCAAAAATAGGTTGTGCTTCCCACCAAAGTAATTTTGCTAAACTCGAAGTAGGACTTAAAGTAACGTGATTTTCGGGAGCAATTTCAGTTAATTTTTCTCTTACCGCTACACCGCGTTTATCGTTGTATAAAATAGGTTTATCCAGAGGATTTCCTTGGCGATCGCACAATAACACCGTCGATGATGTACCATTGATGGCGATCGCTTTTATCTCAGCCCTAATTTTCCCTGGAATTTGCTCGATTAAATTAAATAAAGCTTCCGCCCAATTCCTTGACAAATGTTCTTTTATATGCTCCTTGGCTTCAACTTGAATCGTTTTTTGCTCATCAACAACTATAGCCCTCGCACCCGAAGTTCCAAAATCAATTCCTAGGTAATACATTTAACAGTTAGCAGTGACCAGTTATCAATTATCAGTGACCAGTTATCAGTTATCAGTTTGTCTCTCCCCAGTCCCCAGTCCCCAGTCCCCAGTCCCCAATTAACCATGACGCTGTTGATGCCATTGCCAAGCATGACGGATAATTTCATTTAAGTCCGTATATTGAGGATACCAGCCCAAAATTTGACGAGCTTTTGCACTCGTACCCACCAAACTAGGTGGATCTCCAGGACGGCGATCGCATTCTACCACAGAGAAATTTTTACCAGTAACTTTCTTAACTGTATCGATTACTTCTCGCACCGAAAAACCGTTACCATTACCTAAATTAAAGACATTAGTTTCGCCACCTTTTAACAAATATTCTAAGCCCAAAACATGAGCATCAGCTAAGTCAGTAACGTGAATATAATCCCGCAAACAAGTTCCATCGGGAGTCGGATAATCGGTTCCAAAAATTGCAATTGATTCGCGTTTACCTAAAGCAGTTAATAACACTAACGGAATTAAATGGGTTTCCGGATCGTGATCTTCTCCTAATAAACCACTTGGATCTGCTCCCGCAGCATTAAAATAACGGAAACGTACTGATTTTAGCTCGTAAGCGCGATCGAAATCAGTTAAGATTTGTTCTACCATTAACTTACTCATCCCATAAGGATTAATCGGCTTTTGGGAATGAGTTTCCGGGAGGGGAATTTCTTCGGGTATTCCATAAGTAGCGCAAGTAGAAGAAAAGACAAACTTTTTGACATTTGCTGCTACCATTGCTGACAATAAAGTCAGCGTTCCGACCACATTATTGTGATAATATTTACCAGGATCTGTTACCGACTCACCCACATAAGTATAAGCAGCAAAGTGCATGACCGCCGCAATATTGTGAGTAGCAAAAAGATTATCCAGAAAAGCGCGATCGCTAGTATCTCCGACAACCAATTCTACCTTTAAAACCTCTTCTACTAGCTCTCGATGTCCATAGACCAAGTTATCAAGAACCACCACCTTATAACCCGCTTTTTGTAATGCTAACACCGCGTGAGAGCCAATATAACCCGCTCCTCCTGTCACCAATACAGTTGATTTATCTTCTGACACTTTACATTTTCCCCTATTTTTTTTTCAGACAAACTTGAGCGGCAAAATTATAATTATCCTTTAGCCCCAAAAAACTTTTTTATTTTTTTCCGAGCTTTATTTTTATATTTAATAAATGTACTATAACTGTCCTCCCAACGCAGTGCCAAATCTGCCTGATTTCCGCTCAAACCTTTTTCTAAATCAAGAAACTGTCGCCGACAAAAACTCATCGGATCGGCATAAGCTTTTTTCGTCGCCAGTAAAGGTTTTGGACCGCACCAATGAATAACTTTTGCTTCATTATTTTCCACAACTGGACCAGTTTCAGTAACCGGAAAACGCTTTTTCAGATCGTTTCGATCGTAATCCGGGACAATAATTTGCATATCCGCCTGTCCGAGTCTAATTTTACCCGCATCAGCCGCCCGAAACAGCATAAAATTCAAAAATCCCATCTCTCCATATTTAAAAATATGAGGATATTTTTCCGTAAAATCGAGAATTTCTATATATTCATCTAGACTAAAAATATCTCGCGTGGCAAAAAAGGTTCCCGTACAAAAATACTTATCTCGATGCACCTGCCAATTAAAATCGGGGAAATGTTTTTCAACACCTTCAATATCGAAAAAAAACTCAATTATCTCCGAATCTGGATAACCATAATTAGGTCGATCGATGACGACATCGTAATCTTGGAAATTAGCATACTTGAGAACATCTCCCCAAACATTAGTATCCGCATCCAACATCAAAAAATGCTGCCAAGGACTCTCCCAGAAAGCAACCATCTTGGTTTTTCCCCAACCAAAACTTCTTTGACGCAAAATTTGATTACTAACATTTTGGTGATTAATTACCTTCACACCATAAACATTTACTAAAGAATCAACTGGAAAAGAACCATCAACCAACAGACACAAAGGTACATCACCTAAAAAATGTCTAACACTAGCACAACAGCCCTTAGCAAATAAGTAATCTTGATAACAACAGGCAATAATAACACCAAAATCTTCCATAATTGCTGACTCTGAGTTTAAAAGTAGGCGATCGAATAGCTGAGATTAACTCATGGGGCGAGAGAGGAAAAATATTCTTCCGGAAAGATAAATTAAGATTCCGAAGTAAGTTATAACAACTAATTGAATCTTGTTATATAGTAACAAGTAAATAAGATATAAATTTGGAAATTGTCCCAAAAACGATGGAGCGCGATCGCGTAGCAGCATTACTGACCTGTTTCAACCGCAAGGCGAAAACTCTAGCTTGTCTAGAAGCACTCTACAACCAAAAACTACTCGCCAACAAGGCGAGTATAGAGGTTTATCTCGTAGACGATGGTAGTAACGATGGTACGACGGAAGCTGTCAGTCAAGCTTTCCCCCAAGTTCATATTCGCCGAGGAACGGGTAACTTATTTTGGAATGGCGGAATGCGTCAAGCTTTTACAGAAGCAATTAAGCAAGACTATGACTTTTACCTCTGGTTGAATGATGATACGCTACTCTACCCCCACGCTTTGACCAATCTCCTCGATACTCATCAGAGTTTAACCGCCCAAGGACATCCGCGTCCGCTCATTTCCGGTTCGACTCAAGATGCTGATACGGGAGAATTAACTTATGGTGGAGTGATACGGCGGAGTTTGCTGCGACCAATTAAATTTGACCTCCTCGAACCAGGAGACGAAGCCAAACCCTGCGATACAATCAACGGTAACTGCGTTCTCATTCCGCGATCGGTGGTGGAAGTAGTCGGCAACTTAGACCCAGCTTTCACCCATTATGCCGGAGATTGGGACTATGGTTTACGGGCGAGAAAACAAGGCTGTACAGTTTGGATTTGTCCAGGTTACGTGGGAACCTGTTCGCGCAATTACGTTCCTGGAGTGAAAAGACCGCCCAGAGTCAAGGCTAGCGAAGGATTGAAAAAAATTGCTCAACCAAAAGGCTTACCTTTTGAAGACGAAACTCTCCATCCCTTAAATGAATGGAAAGTTTTTGCTCAAAGATATGCAGGTCCATTTCCCTTGTGGATTGTCTATTGGTTGATACCATATAGAAGATTAGTTTGGCTCTCAGTTACCGGATTATTTCGACAAAGTAAAACCCAAACCTAAAATTGGGCATAATAATTTTGGCAGCAATTAGGGACACCCTATGAATCAAAATTTACGGGTTGCTTGGTTAGTGCCTTCGGTAGAATTGGGAGCTTATTGGCAACCAGTTTTAGCAGAATTTAAAAAAGCTTACCCGCAGACAAGATTTTATACTGGTTTAGTTTGGCCCGGATTTGACTCGAAAGTTCCGGGAGCGGATCTAATTAAAATTGTCGGCGAAATGAAGTCTTTAGAGATTAAAAAAACTGAGGGTTATAGTCGTCGGTTGATGATTCTTTCGCCGGGAATTGTTAACTATTTACTGAAGTTTAAACCTGATGTTGTTTTAGCACAGGCTTATTCTTTATGGACGTTACTAGCGTTCTTGTTTAAGCCGCTTGGGAAGTGGAAGTTTATTATTATTTGGGACGGTAGTTCGCCAAATACGGATTTTGAGGATTCAGGGATTCGTTCTTTTTTTCGTAAGTGGATTTCTAAGAGTGCAGATGCTTTTATTTCCAACAGCGAAGGCGGAAAAAAATATTTAGTAGAGGGGCTAGGGGCGCCTGCGGATAAGGTTTATAAGAAAACTTATTTAGTTCCCGATGTCCAAACTTTACAGCAAAATTCTGCTGAAGCAGAGGTGCAAAAGTTAGAGCAAAAACGCCCAATTTTTCTTTATGTAGGGCGAATTACACCCAGAAAAGGAATTAAGTCTTTGATTGAAGCTTGCTCGATTCTCAAGCAACAAGGTTATGAAAATTATAGCTTGGTTGTAATTGGGAAAGGAGAGCAAAGAGCAGAATTAGAAGCCACAATTGAAGAAAGAGGTCTGAGTGAGATAGTCACTTGGTTAGGCTTTGTGGAATATGGGAAATTAGGTGCATATTTTGAACAAGCAGATGTGTTTGTTTTCCCCACTTTAGAAGACATTTGGGGTATGGTTCCCCTGGAAGCAATGGTGTTTGGTAAACCAGTTTTATGTTCTAAATGGGCGGGTGCAGCAGAAATGGTTGTGGAAGGAGAAAATGGTTATATTTTTGACCCTTATCAACCAGAAGAATTAGCTAAATTTATGGGTCAGTTTTTGGAGAATCCGGAATTAAGCGCACAAATGGGGAAGAAATCCTCAGAGTTAATAGCGAAAACTACTCCCAAAACCGCAGCAGATGATTTTGTTGAGGTAATCTCTCTGGTGACAGAGTAAAAGTAGTTTTAACAAGCAGAAATTATTGTAGTTAAGGAGTAACAAGTGAGCGTTGCGATTATTACTGGTTCGGCGGGTTTAATTGGTTCCGAAGCTTCTAAATTCTTTGCGAAAGAAGGATTAGAAATAGTCGGAATTGATAACGATATGCGGAAGGTATTTTTTGGTGAAGAAGCCTCAACTACCTGGAACCGCAAAAGATTAGAACAAGAGTTAGGAAAACAATATACTCATTTCGAGGCAGATATTCGCGATCGCGAAGCAATTTCTAATTTATTCCAAAAGTACGGTTCCGATCTAGTTTTAATCGTTCACACGGCGGCTCAACCTTCTCACGATTGGGCTGCACGCGACCCTCACATGGATTTTACAGTTAATGCTAACGGTACGCTTAATTTACTCCAAGCAACGCGGGAATACGCCCCAGAAGCGGCTTTTATTTTTACTTCTACGAATAAAGTTTATGGCGATACTCCCAACCGCTTACCTTTAATTGAACAAGAAACTCGCTGGGAAATTGACCCCAATCATACCTATTCCCCAGGTATTCGGGAAGATATGTCTATCGACCATACTACTCACAGTTTATTCGGTGCGAGTAAAGTTGCTGCGGATGTGTTAGTGCAAGAATATGGACGCTATTTTGACATGAAAACCGCTTGTTTTCGCGGCGGCTGTCTGACAGGTCCCAATCATTCCGGTACGCAACTGCATGGTTTTCTAGCTTATTTAATGAAATGCGCTGTAACTGGGAAACCTTATACAGTTTTCGGTTATAAAGGTAAGCAGGTTCGCGATAATATTCACAGTGCTGACTTGATTAATGCTTTTAACGAGTTCTTTAAAGCACCCAGAAGCGCAGAAGTTTACAACACTGGAGGCGGACGTTACAGTAATTGTTCCATGTTGGAAGCAATTAATTTCTGTCAGGAAATTGCCGGACGAGAGTTAAATTGGACTTATTCCGAACAAAATCGGATTGGCGATCATATTTGGTGGATTAGCGATAATACACGCTTCGCAAATCATTATCCAAATTGGCAAATGAAGTACAATGTCCCGCAAATTTTGCAGGAAATTTACGAATTTAACCAAGAACGTTGGTCAAAAGAGGCAGTCTGATGATTGATGCAGGAAAACGCAATGTTATTGGGATCAAAGTTAACGTAATTGACTACGAGGGTGCCGTCGAAAGAATTATTACTGCGGCGAAAGAGAAACAAGGTTTAGCAGTTTCCGCCCTCGCAGTACATGGGGTAATGACAGGGGCTTTAGACGATACCCATCGCTACCGTTTGAATAATTTTGATTTAATTTGTCCCGACGGTCAACCTGTACGTTGGGCATTAAATTTACTTTATCAGGCAAAATTAGGCGATCGCGTTTACGGTCCTAATTTAACTTTACTTACCTGCGAACGAGCCGCCGCCGAAGGACTACCAATTTATTTATACGGTTCTCGCGAACAAGTCTTGCAACAATTCGCCGACAATTTGCGATCGCGTTACCCTAAACTAATAATTACTGGCTTTCAACCTTCTCGCTTTCGCCAAGTTTCGGCTGAAGAAAAGCTGGAAATTGCTCAACAAATTAAAGACAGTGGTGCAGCTATTACTTTAGTTGGGCTAGGCTGTCCTCGCCAAGAAGTCTGGGCTTACGAATACCGAGAATTACTCTCAATGCCTTTACTCGCCGTTGGTGCAGCTTTTGACTTCCATGCGGGAACTGTTTCCCAAGCCCCGAAAATCCTCCAAGATTTAGGGTTAGAGTGGTTTTATCGGCTGATACAAGAACCGAAACGCCTCTGGAAACGCTACGTTTTACTCAATCCCCACTACGTTTGGCTTTTGAGTTTACAAATGCTCAAATTGCGTAAATTCGACCCTGCTACAGCCATTCCCCCTACCCAGGAAATGCGTTACGGTTAGGGATTGGGGATTGGGGATTGGTGATTAGGGATTGGTGATTGGGGACTGGGAAAATCGGTTATCAGTGAATAGTTAAATAGGTGGCGATAAATAAGCTTAAAATCTCACCACCATCTTACGAATAATTACGCTCACTTAGATAACAGTTATGAGTGAATCATTCTTGTTACCCAGTCCCCAGTCCCCAGTCACCACCTCCCCAGTTAATAAGCACCTTCCTTACCTAAAACCACCTTAACCGTCTTGACTAGAATTTGGAAATCAAGAGCTAAAGACCAGTTATTAATATAAGCAACATCTAACTTAAAAGCATCCTCAAAGTCTTTAATATCCGAACGCCCAGAAACTTGCCAAAGCCCCGTAATTCCTGGTAAAACATTATGACGCATGAAATGATGCTCGGCGAAGCCTTCCACATCTCGTAAAGGTAGAGGACGCGGACCGACTAGACTCATTTGACCTAAAATCACGTTAATTACTTGAGGTAGTTCGTCTAAACTATAGCGACGGAGAAACTTACCTACCTTAGTAATGCGTGGGTCATCCTTCATTTTAAACAGGACACCACCTTTAATTTCATTTTGCGCCTCTAACTGCTTGAGCAATTGGTCAGCATTGACAACCATTGTCCGGAATTTCCAGACTTTAAAATGTCGTCCGTGTAAACCAACGCGGGTTTGCTTGTAAAATATCGGACCTGTAGAGTCAACTTTAATCGCGATCGCAATTAACAAGTAAACTGGACTCAAGACAATTAAAATTCCCGCCGCAACGACTAAATCAAAAATCCGCTTTGTCCAAAAATCGCTACCAAGCAAAGCCGGAGGGCGGAATTGAATCGTCGGCAATCCCCCAATCATCTCAATTTTCGGACTTTGATGGGGAATTTCCAAACCAATCGGCAAAATTCGGAGTAATACACCTATTGATTTTAGACTCCAATAAAGCTGCATCGGGTCGCCTAGGGACTGCCAAGAGCAGACAAACACTTCCCCTACACCTGTGTGATATATTTCTTCTAAAGTCTGCGTCCAGCGATCGCTATCTTCTGAATTTAAAACATCGTAGCGACCCATGACCTGAAATTCTTTCTTACTAACTAACTTTAAAATCAACTCGGCTCGTTCAGTATCTTCAGGACGACCCATTAAAGCAATCTTACGCCTTACTTTTCCTTCTTGACGAAGACTGGTAATAACTCCTTCCACTACCAAGCGACCTGTCAAAACCCAAATAATACTAAATAACCATGCTAGTAAGAAAGTCGAACGAGAAATAAATAACTCTGGTCGATACAAATAAGCGATCAGGACAAGAATCACTTGTGCTAAAGTTAAACTCTTAACTATCTTGAAAAAATGGCGACGGCTTTCCCTTTCGCCATACAGTCCTGATGAAGCTAAAGTAATTAAAGTTACTACTAAAATTGGCGGCAGGAATGGCGGTCCTTCGGCTGTTTTTCTAATTAGGTTAAAATCAACGCTTTCAAACCAAGGAACAATTGCTACTACTACCTTAGCCGCTTTCCAACTTAAGGAGATTAAAATCGCATCCAAAATCGCAAAGACTGCGATGCGGAACCAGGCAACCGCTACACCCCGACGAAGACTAACAGTTTTGGAAGCTCGCAGGTCTAAATTACCATATTCGGGTATCTGTTGCTTCGGCATTTTTGCTTTAGGTGGGTAATTAGACATCTTAGTTGGTATCAACCCATTTTTTTTTGAGGATCAGCTATTTGCAACTACAAGATACACCGCTCAATTATGTTACTTCTAGTATGTTATTTCTAGTTTACTAAAAAAAACCGAAAGCAAGCATTTAGCTAAACTTTACTTGACTAACGTCTCATTTTCAGGTAGCAAGATTTTTCCTGGTACTCAGACATTGGTTGCTATTGCTAATCATGACTTAGTCACCAGTTTTGCGAAAATAAGGTTAAATTAGCCAGAAATATCGCCTTTTTTCTTCGAGTCGTTGGTTTCGCTTTCAACTAACCAAGCTTTTGAGCAGAAACGCTTTTTCTCTATCGTGAGAGTCGATCTCGATCGCGAAAAGGGCTTTATTTCTTGCTGAAAAAATTAAGAAGCAACTTATTTTTGTTTTTCCCTCGAATTTTTCGTTGAGGCTGTAGCCATTTCGCGTCTTTTTTCTTCGCGAGCGAACTAGTAAATAATATTACTAAATGCTTAATTGTCAAGCTAATTGAAACAATTCGTTAATTACCGCTCACATGAACCACAATTTCGCGCTGATGAGAGTACTGTCGGTGTTCCCAAAGGTAAATTCCTTGCCAAGTTCCTAGGGTTAATCTACCGTGAGAAATAGGTATTTGTTCGCTAGTGTGAGTGAGAGCAGAACGAATATGAGCAGGCATATCGTCCGGTCCTTCAGCATTGTGAATATAGCGGCTGGGATCTTCAGGTACCAACTTAGCAAAAAAAGTTGCTAAATCTTTAAGAACGTCAGGGTCAGCATTTTCTTGAATTAATAAACTAGCAGAAGTATGGCGAATAAAAATTGTACACAAACCACTATTTACCCCTGAGTGAGCGACTACTGCCTCTACCTGACGAGTTATCTTCTGCAAAGACTTACCCTGAGTTTTAACTTTAATGATTTCTTGATAATGGTTCATATTTACTGTAAACAGTTTATTTACTCAACTTTATCAAATTCAACTTTTTCCCTTAATTGCCATCGCTGGAACAAAATAAGCTGCAACTACGTGCAGCATAATCAAATGAAGAAAAAAGTAGAGACGTTGCAAGCAACGTCTCTACTGGTAAATACAGGTAGGTGGTAGCTGCTTAACTAGCGTTCGATAATCTCTAATTGCACGGGCGCTACCCCAGAATTTAACATTCCGATCGCTCTAGCCGCACCAGCCGATAAATCAATCACGCGACCTCGGATGAACGGACCGCGATCGTTGATTCGGACAACTGCCGTCCGACCGTTATTCAGGTTGGTTACTCGGACCATCGTCCCAAAAGGTAAGCTACGGTGGGCTGCTGTCATGGCATTTTGGTTAAATCTTTCACCGCTAGCGCTGCGACGCCCGTGGAAACCTGGACCGTACCAAGATGCCATTCCTCGTTGAGATCCGGCTCGATTAATTGCTACTTGCCGTGTTGGAGTTTTGCGCTGGGGTTGCTGTTGGGGTAAACCAATTACTTCTCGTAATGGTGCCGCATTTCCCAGTAAACGACGCAGTCGGTTAGTTGCTTGTCGAGCATCTTCGGCGCGATCGCTAGTGGTATCTGGTAACATCGTTTTTTGGTCAAATGCAACTAGTTCTTCCTCTCCTACTTTGATGATGAATGAGTTGCGCTGTTCTTCCCAACTAACCACAATGGTTCGAGCATCGATATTGTCTTTGCTTAGTTGATTAATACGGGCGGCTAAACTTGTTGCTCGCCAGACGGGATCGTCTTGGGAAACATTTTTATAAGCAGAAGAGTTAGACGCGATTTCCTGGTTTCCTTCGTTGCTATATAGTGTCTGGGGAATTTCAACTTCTTCGACCAGTTTGCGATCTTCACTTCGTAGAGGTGTCGAACCAATAAACGTGATGACGGGAATTTGGTTAACGTAAACTGTCGCTGCTAGGTATCCCTGCCATTGATGGGTATAAACTTTGGTTGGTGAATTTTCGTTTTCGTCAGCTATTCTTCTGGATTGATACTCGGTAACTAGCACATCTGAGCTCGATTGAGGAGTTGAGTTAACAACTTCCAATGGTAACTTTGTTGCTAGTAAAGACTGCTCCTCTAAATCTGGATCTGCTCCTGGCTGCACTGGTGCAGTATGACCGGGTAAAGTTATACCAAAGGCGGTTGTTAGCAAGGCAGCCGTCAGGCTACTCCAAATTTTTTGATTCATACGTCCCTTATTCAAAATCTTTGGGAATAGTTTAGTTATTTGGTTGGTTGAGAAATTATTTAACTGCAACAGATTATCATGAAGTTTGAGATTTGGGATCGGGGTAATTACATTCTCATCTATCAATTTACAGATGCAGTCTGCTCTCAAATAACGCTATAATGGTATTTATGGCTTTTTCTCTCTTAAAAAAAATTAATAAAAAAATTTACAAAAATTTACAAACAATTAGAGATTGAGTTTAATGGTTATGGATTATCGCGAAGCCGGAGTAGACATTGAGGCGGGACGATCTTTTGTCGGCAAAATCCGCAGTTTGGTTGAAAGTACCCACAGAAGTGAGGTTTTAGGCAAATTAGGAGGCTTTAGCGGTTTTTTTCAACTTCCTCTAGGTTACACAGAACCAGTTTTAGTTTCAGGTTGTGATGGTGTCGGGACGAAGTTAAAAGTTGCTCAAGCTCTCGGTCGTCACGATACAGTGGGGATTGACCTGGTAGCAATGTGCGTGAATGATATTCTGACTTCAGGGGCAGAACCGCTCTTTTTTTTGGATTATTTAGCTACAGGTAAGCTGAATTCTCAGCAGTTGACTGAGGTGGTGACGGGAATCGCTCGAGGTTGTCAAATTAGCGGTTGCGCTCTTTTGGGTGGAGAAACGGCAGAAATGCCTGGTTTTTACGGTTTGGGCGAATACGACATTGCGGGTTTTTGTGTGGGAATTGTCGAAAGAAGTAGGTTACTCGCTGGTTCTCAGGTACAAGTAGGAGATGTAGCGATCGCTTTAGCTAGTTCGGGCGTTCATAGTAACGGTTTTTCCTTGGTCAGAAAAATTATTGCTGACGCTGGTGTTGATTGGGGCGATCGCCCGGAATTTCTCCAAGGTCAAACTTTAGGCGAAACTCTCCTAACACCAACTCGCATTTATGTCAAGGAAATTTTAGCAGCAATTCGTTCAGGAATTGACATTCGCGGGATGGCACATATTACTGGTGGTGGTTTACCAGAAAATCTCCCTCGCTGTTTGAATGAAAATCAATCTGTCGAGATTGATTTAGGTAGTTGGGAGATTCCAGGTATTTTTCAGTGGTTAGCGGAAGTTGGGAAAGTCAGGGAAGCGGCGATGTTTGAAACATTTAACATGGGAATCGGTTTTGTGGCGATCGTGCCACCAGAGCAAGCAAAATCTACCTTAAGTTGGATGCTTTCTCAGAATGTTTTAGCTTATCAAATTGGCAAGGTAGTAGCAGGAAATGGCACTGTGTTAGGACTTCCTGAATAAAACAAAAATCCCGCCAACCCTAAAAGCTGAAGGGACTTGATTTTCTTTCTCAAGGCGGCACCCAGATTCGAACTGGGGGATAAAGGATTTGCAGTCCTCGGCCTTACCACTTGGCTATGCCGCCTAGTTGCTTCAGTTTTTTAGTATACCAAAAGAAAGAACATTTGTAGTTGCTCGCTGGGTAGAAATCGGCGATCGCCACTCCTAGCGCTTCAATCTCCTAACTAGACACCATAGCCT